>JBDRIF010000057.1:0-15892 GCA_043816125.1 bacterium | reverse complement strand
GTCAATCTCCTGCCTGGGGTTCAACTAGCGTTTATTGCCGACCCACAACCACATAGTATTCCTGATGCGTTAAAACCACTTGTTATTGCCGACTACAAAGAGAAACTTGCCGACGTCGAGGCGGTCACAATTGTTACTCCCACCTCCACCCATTACGAAATTGCCAAAACATGCCTGGCAGCGGGGAAACATGTTTTAATTGAAAAGCCGATGACCGGCAACATAGCCCAGGCAGAAGAGTTGGTAGCATTAGCCAAAGAAAAAGGGGTTGTCCTGGCGGTCGGTTTTGTCGAGAGATATAATCCCGCCTTTCAGCAACTGCTCAAGTTGATCAAGAAAGAGAGAATTATCGGCATCGACATTAAACGCTTCAGTCCCTTCCCCACCCGGATAAGTGACGCCGACGTAATAAATGACATGATGATCCACGATTTAGACCTGCTGCTAACTTTGCTCCCAAAAGACGAGATCGAAGAGCTGCGCGCCGAAGGAAAAAAGATAAAATCGGACAAACTAGACAGCGTCGATGTGACGATGTTTTGGCGGTCGGGCATAGTTCTTAAATTGGCCGCCAACAGAGCCTCCGACGACAAAACAAGAAAGATAGTCGTCACCACGGAAAACTTTTTATTAGAGGCCGATCTGCTCGGCCGCAAGATCATGGTACGTGATTTAATCACCCATCTCCCCAGCGTCCACCACACAAAACCGGCAGATCAGTTAACCGCGGAGATAAGCGATTTTATCAAAGCAATAAAAAACAAGACAAAACCGAGTGTCCCCGGAGAAGCAGCAATAAAGGCCTTAAAATTAGCTGAGGAGGTTCGTAATAAATGCTCTTAACAATCAGTTCGTTTCTTTTTGTATTTACTGTCGTCGCCATAGTCCACGAAGCGGGACATCTGTTTTTTTCCAAACGGGCCGGGATCCGGGTTCACGAGTTTGGGATCGGTTTTGGGCCAACTATTTGGCAGACAAAAAGAGATAACACTGTTTACAAACTGAACATTATTCCGATACTCGGTTACGTTAAGATCGCCGGTATCGACACCGAAGATCCTCAGGAAAAAGAGACCCCCGAAACCGAAAAATACTACAACAAACCGGCCAGCGCCAAATTCATGTCGATTTTCGCCGGCGCTTTTATGAATATAATTCTCGGTTTTGTCGTCTTTAGTTTTGTTATCGCCTTGACCGGTATCCCGGCCGGGACGTCAAATATTATCAAGCAGATCACCCCCGGCTCGGTCGCGGCAAAAGTCGGATTAATGGCGGGAGATAGATTGCTCGGAATCGACGGAAATTTGATTGGGGACCCGGAAAAAGCGGTCGAGATTATTCATCAGAGTGCGGACAAAGAGATTCAATTAATCATCGATCGATCAGGCAAGACGATGAATATAGCCGCTATCCCTCAATATCACAAGAGGATGAAAGTCGGACTGATCGGCTTTGCCTTGGAGCCAAAATATTCGCCCGTTAATCCACTGTTGGCAATTTACTATGGGGGGAAACAAACAGTCGGCATGATCTTGATGGTTTTCTCTGTATTAGGAAGACTAGTAACTGGTCACATCGGCCTTGGCGACCTGGCTGGCCCGGTCGGTATTGCTCAGATTTCCGGTCAGTACGCTCAGCAGGGATTAATTTCACTCCTCTCCTTTCTTGCTTTTTTTAGCGTCAATATCGCGGTTCTAAATTTGCTTCCGATCCCGGCACTTGACGGCGGAAGACTGATTTTTGTATTGATCGAATTAATAACCGGTAAAGCTGTCGACATAGAAAAAGAAAATAAAATTCATTCGGTTGGCATGACTGTATTATTGATCTTAATTGCTATTATCAGCGTTAACGATATTCTGAGATTCTTCCGCTAGTCGCTCATCTCGATACGCCGGCCAACGTATGGCCTTCGCGGCTACTCGATGAGCGAACTATCGGACACTGAGTAGCGAAGCGTACCGAAGTGTCCGACGCCTACTAGACGCTCAGCTGCGCCGACTTTAGAGTATTTCGCAAGAGCATTGCGATTGTCATCGGCCCTACTCCGCCGGGAACGGGAGTGATAAAACCGGCCACATCTTTTACGTCGTCAAAATCGACATCGCCGCAAAGTTTATTGTTCTCGTCGCGATTCATGCCGACATCAATGACAACAGCGCCAGGTTTCACCCAATCTTTCCTCACCATTTTCGCCCGACCGACAGCGGCAACTAAAATATCGGCCTGCCGACAAACGCCGGGAAGCTCCTTAGTTCGGGAGTGACAAATTGTCACAGTCGCATGCCGCTCCAAGAGCAAAAGGGCCATCGGTTTACCAACAATATTACTCCGACCGATCACAACAGCATTCTGTCCTTTGATTTCAGCCCCTGTGGATAAGATTAATTCGATGATACCGGCTGGGGTACAGGAGATAAATGGAGGTTTTTCGCCCTTTAATAACTTTCCCATATTCACAATATGCAATCCGTCGACATCTTTATCTGGCGATATCGCCTGAAGAACATTTAAAGCGCTGATCTGCACGGGAACAGGGAGCTGAACCAGTATCCCATGCACATCAGACCGATTATTTAGCTCGTTGACCTTGGCAATAAGCTCTTTTTCCGACGTGACGGCAGGCATCCGGATCGTTTCGCCCTTAATCCCAACTTCGACACAAGCTTTTTCTTTATTTCTAACATAAACCTGAGAAGCCGGATCGTCCCCAACCAAGATCACATTTAAACAAGGAGTTATCCCGCTTTCTGCTTTAAACAGCTCTACCCCTTTGGCAACATCGTCTCGAACTTGCTTGGCAATAGATTTTCCATCAATTATTTGACTCATTAGTTATCCACATCCTTATCCACAGGCTATTTTCCAACACAAAACTCATCAAAGATCTGATTAATCACTTCTTCAGAAACCAATTCACCAGTTACTTCGCCCAAAGCCACAATCGCTTCCTTAATCCCAATAGCAAATATATCAGGTGTGAGCCCATCTTGGCAAGCTTTTTCTGCATCGCCTATAGCCGCTCTAGCACGCGTTAAACAGTCGCGATGTCGGACATTCAATATCAGCCCCCCTTCATTCCCCTCCAATGCGCCAGAAAGCGCTGCAATCCCCATTTTTAATTCGGCTATCCCATGCTGCTTAATGACCGAAGTTGAGAACAACGGCGCAGATAATTGACCCTCCAGTTGTTTAAGATTAATTCTGGGGGGTAAATCACACTTATTGAGCACATTTATGCACTTTTTCCCATTATTATGCGAAGTAGTCAACAAATCATCGTTATCTAGCTCAGTTGAGCTGTCAAACATCGCAATTATCAGGTCGGCGGCAGCCAGCTCATTTTCGGTCCGCTGAATTCCCTGCGCCTCAACATCATTAGTCGTTCTCCGTAAACCGGCAGTATCAACAATGCGCAATAAAACCCCGCCAACTTCCAACAGCTCAACAATCGTATCCCTGGTAGTTCCAGGCTCCGCAGAAACAATCGCCCTGCTCTCTCCAAGGAGCAAATTAAGCAAGCTCGATTTACCAACATTCGGTTTCCCAATAATAACAGTGGCCAATCCGTGGCGCAATTTTCTGGCAGAATGGGCCGCAGATAGGAGCTCCGAAATCTCATTTTTGAGAATCTCGAGTTGCAGCAAAAACGGGCCATTTTTGAGCGGTTCAACATCATCCGGAAAATCGATTTCGGCCTCCAACTGGGCCAAGATTTTGAGCAGTTTTTCTTTCAACTTTTTGACCGTTTTTGACAGCCGTCCGGCCAGCTGCCTGGCTGCTAATCCGGCCCCCAATTCGGTTGGAATTTGGACCAGATCCAAGACCGCTTCGGCCTGAGCCAGATCGAGTTTTTTGTTAAGAAAAGCTCGCTTGGTAAACTCCCCCCTGGCAGCCAAACGCCCCCCCTGGCCGATCACCAATTCGATAACTTTTTGCAAAATTGCGGGGTTGCCATGACAATGAAATTCAGCTACATCTTCACCGGTAAAGCTGTTCGGGCCCTTCATAAAAAAGCTCATTACCTGATCGATTTTTTCACCGGACACAGGATCAACAATCCATCCAGTGCACAAATTGTTAATTATCGTTTTTCCGCTATTTGACGGCAAGAATATCGCCTTACGAATAGCGCTAGAATCGGCTCCGCTAACACGAATAACTCCGATTCCTCCACTGCCAATCGGCGTTGCGATGGCCACAATTGTGTCATCCAAAAAATGTTCCATGTGGAACAATTGCCTACTGTTTTGGACCAATAATCAAGCGGCGCTCTTTCCCTTCGCCCTTGCTGTAAGTAGTGATTGCGACATTCTCTTGTAAGCTCATATGGATGGTTCTTCGATCAAAAGCGTTCATCGGTGGAAGCGGTTTTTCTTCCCCTGTTTTTTCAACTTCGTCAGCGACATCTTTGGCCAATCTGATCAATGCATCAGCCCGCTTTTTTTTGTAATCTCCGGCATCAATACTAAGCCTGATTCTTTCGTTATTTACCTTACCCAATATCGCTCGAAGTACGGTTTCAAAAGCCGCAATTGTAGCCCCTTCCTTGCCAATAATCCGGCCCATATCTTCGCCCTTTATTTCGAGCTCGATTCCGTTGTCGGTCATCTTTCCATCAGCCATTGCCATGAACTCCATTTTGTCTAAAATCTCCTGAAGAATTTCTTTTGCATCTTCTGCCGGCTCTCCTTTTAGAATTACCTCAACCTCCGCATCCTGCCCTCCGATCATTCCCAGCATCCCACCCTTCCCTTCCGTAATGATCTTGACAACTGCGTCCTCTTTCTTTCCGCCCAAAACCTCCAAAGCCGAACTTACTGCCTCATCAACATTTTTCCCTTTCATTGTAATCCGTTTCATTTCATTTCCTCCTTAACCATTATTTTTCATAATGTAGTGCTGTTGTACCGCACCCATTAGATTTGAGACCAACCAATAGATCTGCACCCCGGCCGGAAACCTTATCGAAATAAAAGCGATGAACAGAGGCATGATCGTTGTCATCATCTGCATCTGCCCGCCCCCAGCAGCCGGCATCGTCTTCTGCATGAGGTAGGTAGTTACGCCAATTAGAAAAGCAAAGACTGGGATTTGCATGCCTAATAGCATAAGGAACTCTGGCTTAGCTATGTTTTGCACCCAAAGAAAGGCAGCCCCAGCGCCAGGTTCAGCTATCATAGCCAAGAATTCCTTGCTCTGAAGAGAAAAAAACAATGCTAAGAAGAAAGGAATCTTAAGCAGCACAGGAAGGCACCCTCCTACCGGATTTACCCCCTCGCTCTTGTACAGATCCATCATCTCTTTCTGCAGGGCCTGAGGATCGGCCTTATGCTTATCCTGAAGCACTTTCATCCTTGGCTGTATCTTCTGCATAGCTGACATTTGCTTGACAGATGATAAAGTTAAGGGATACAGAGCCAAATTAACCGCAATAGTGAGCCAAATGATTGCCAAACCATAGTTGTGGCCACCAATTGCATAGAAGAACCTCAACACATCAAGCATGATCCCAGACAAGTATCCCATTTTTGCCTCCCTTATTGATACAATCTTCGCAACAAATCTACCTGCGCTTTGTAAATCGCCCCCCCCTCTAAGTGTACTCCCTCAATAGCCATTCGAACCAACTTCTTCCATTCAGCGAAAGCTTGAGCCTTCTTCCCTGCTAAAGGATAACGGCTGAAATGAGAAACGATATTATCTTCAAGATCCAGCAACTTCGTAACTTTGTAAAAACAAACAGGCCTCCGTTTTGCGCTATAATGCTTTGCTTTTGGATTATGACCATACGTATATATCCTTCCGCACCCAAAAAATGCCATAATACTATCAAGTAAGGGCTTCTCATCAATCCTAAGCTTTAGAGCAAAAAACGGAACATGCTGGCCGCCATTTTTCGCAATCACAAAACTTGCCTCTCCATCACAAAACCCGCTCACATAGTATGGGTTCAACTCTCCCAAATGACTCCCCCTCAAATTGTTCCATGTGAAACAATGTTCCACTGGGAACATTTACATATTACTACAAATTTTTTCCTTGTCAAGGAGCAATTCTAGAATCTAAGGGACCGGATCAAAGCCGCCAGGGTTCCACTTACCACACTTAATCAGTCGCCGGAAAGATAAATACAGCCCTAAAGCCGCTCCATGCTTAGCAATAGCTTCATCTGCATAATGCGAACACGAAGGATAAAACCGACATCTAGAAGGAAAGATGTTAAGTTTTTGGTATAAGGACAGCAAATATCTAAGAGATTTTGCAACCATTATAACATTTCACAGTGCTTTAGTAGTGAGATCAAAGCGTCTGATACCTCAGTTTTAGATTTATCCACACTTTGCTCGGTAGGGAAGAGCACAATATCGATATTTTTCCTTATTTTATGCCGAATTTCCGAGAAAACGGTTATATATAGCCGTCTGACTCGATTTCTAACCACTGCGTTCCCGAGCTTTTTACGGGTAGAAACCAAGATGCGGCAACGATCCAGGTTGTTGTCCTTAGCGGATAAAGAGAGTAGGGTGTTTCTGCTTGAATACTGTTTGTGAGTTATCGTCTCTTTGATGTCTCTCTCGCGAGACAGTCGCTCTGGCTTAGGCAGCAAGTTTCTTTCGCCCTTTTCTTCTCCGGGCTTTAATAACCTTGCGGCCGCCTTTCGTTTTTTTTCGGGCTCGGAAACCGTGCTTCTTTTTTCGATGCTTTTGATTCGGCTGAAAAGTTCGTTTTATCATGATAAAATTATACTGACAAAAGAAATTACTGTCAAGTAGTATTTTTTACTTGCGCATCAAAGGAGAGATTGATATAATTATCCACAGGCCGACAGAACCTTTGACATAACTATGCTAGACAACAATCCACAATGTGAATTACTTGTGGATATCCCTGTGAATAAGTCGAGTTTTTGGCATAGTTACCAACAAGAAACAGGCTGTGGATAAGTAAAGATATGCATAATGAAGAGCAATTAAACGAGATTTGGAAACAAGTTATTCCTAAGCTGGAAAGAAGCTTAAATAAGCCTATCTATGAGGCACTAATTTCTTCAACCAAGCCGATGAAGATTCTGGATGGCGCCTTAGACATCGCCGTCCCCAATGATTTGGTAAAAGAATGGCTCTCTAAACATTGCATAACATTATTGGAACAAGAGCTCTCCGCTATAGATTCTGCGATTACCAAAGTCAATTTTGTCGTCGGGCCAAAAGATTTATTTTCAACTCCTGATATCGACACCCCAACTTACAGTGAAGAAAAAAAGATCGCTCCGAAAACTCCTTTTTTAAATCCGCGCTATACTTTTGAAACATTTGTGGTTGGCCATGGCAACCGTTTTGCACACGCCGCTTCTCTGGCGGTCGCAGAGGCCCCTGCCAAAGCCTACAATCCACTTTTCTTATACGGCGGGGTAGGTTTAGGAAAAACGCACTTAATGCAGGCTATAGGGCACCATGTAATGAAAGAAAACCCGATGTCCAAGATCCTCTATATCTCTTCCGAAACATTTACCAATGAATTGATAAATTCAATTCGCGACGACAAAACGATACAGTTTCGCAACAAATACCGGAGTATCGATATTCTGTTGGTTGACGACATTCAATTCCTGGCCGGAAAAGAGCGGACCCAAGAAGAATTTTTCCACACCTTTAACGCTTTGCACGGAGCAGGAAAGCAGGTCGTGGTAAGTTCTGATCGACCGCCCAAAGAAATCTTGACCCTGGAAGCCCGGCTCCGTTCCCGCTTTGAGTGGGGGCTGACCACAGATATTCAGGCCCCCGATTTTGAGACCAGGATCGCGATCTTAAAAAAGAAGGCTGAAATAAGTGAGCTTTCCATTTCCGATGAGATCTTATCGTGTATTGCCGGAAAAGTAGTCTCCAACATCAGAGAGCTGGAAGGAGCTCTGATTAGGGTAGTTGCCTTTGCTTCGCTGAATGCAAGTGAAATAACTCCGACCTTGATCGACCAGGCATTAAAAGACCTACTAGACGTTAAGCACCAAAACGGTAAAGGGTTATCGATTGAAATAATAATGAAAGTGGCCGCCGAATACTATAGCGTAAAACTTGACGATATGTCGGCCAAGATCAGAACTAAAGAAATAGCGACGGCAAGACAAGTCGCAATGTACCTTTGCCGCCAACATACCGGCGCCTCTTTACCTAAAATCGGCGAAGCCTTTGGGGGGCGCGATCATACAACGGTTATGCATGCGTGCGATAAAATTAAGTCGGCCATTAAGACCAGCGACGAAGTCCAAGAAGCGGTTAAAAATATTTCCACAAAACTCAGAAGTTATACACCTTAGCTTGTGGGTAACAGGGTGGATAATATAGTTATCAACAGATTGTGATTTTACTTGTGGATAGCTGTGAAAAGTTTTTTGCGTTGATTATTATAAAACTGAAATTGTCCACATAATAACAGCCTCTACTAATACTATAATTTTTATATTATAATACTAGGGCCTGGGGAAAAGTGGATAAGTCAAAACGGGAGGGGAATAATGGAATTTATTTGTGAAAAGAAAAACCTGCAAACAGCCGTTTCCGCTGTCGAAAGAATTGTTACAACCCGCAGCACTTTACCAATCATAGGCTATATTTTATTTCAGGCTAATAAATCAGGCTTAAAAATTTCGGCCAATAATTTAGAGATGGCCGTTGAGTTAGAAATTAAAGCCAAGGTTTCCAAAACCGGATCTATCTTAATTCCTGCCAAAACTTTATCGGGGATCGTGGCTAAATTACCAAATGGAGATGTCGGTTTTGAGTTGACCGAGAAAGGGACAATGAGAGTTTCTTATGGCCAGTCAAATTTTAACGTTCATACTTTGCCGGCCGATGAGTTTCCAGCTTTACCAAAAGCGAAGGAAGGGAAAACAATAACCGTCCCCGGATTGGTTTTTGCCTCAATGATTAAGAAGACGATATTTGCCGTTTCTACCAGTGAAGATAAATATGTTTTAACGGGAATCTTATTGGAAATCGGCAAGAGCCCGGTTACTGGTGACAGTTCAAATATTAGGTTGATTTCTACCGACGGCTATCGTTTGGCAAAACGTGGTGAGAAGATCACTTTAAAAACGGATGTCAAAGGAGAAGTTATTATTCCTGCCAAGGCTTTACAAGAAGTTTTAAGGGTTATTGAAGGGACGAAGGGCGAGGAAGATTTAATAATTAGTTTTTCTAATGATCAAATCTCCTTTAAATATTCAGAAACTTATCTTGTTTCTCGGCTTATTCAAGGACAATTTCCGGATTACCGACAGGTTATGCCGAAGAAAAGCAATACTAAGCTCACTGTTGCCACTAAAGACTTACTTGCTTCTGCTGAGCGGGCGGCGGTTATTGCTGCCGGGTCTGCCAATGTTGTTCGTTTTGAAACAAAAGGTGGCAAGCTCCATTTATTTGCCAACACCCCCGATGTTGGGACTGTTGATGAGGTTTTGGCCGTTGAATTACAGGGCGAAGCGAAACGATCGGTTGCGTTTAATATTAGGTTGTTCACAGATGTGTTAAAGGTTGTGGATACAGATAAAGTTATTATTGAGTTGACCGAAAGTTTGGGGCCTGGAATATTAAAAGAGGAAGCGGGCGGCGATTACATATATATAATAATGCCCATTCGGACACAAGAGGCTAGTTAGTGGAAGAGCGGTTAGCCGACATTTTAGCCAGGGCCAATTCAGGAATTCAGCAGACAATAAGATTAAGCGGTTGGTTGGACATCTGGCGCAAGATAACTGACGAATCGATCAGGAAAAATACGGAGCCGGTGAAAATTAAACATCAAACATTATATGTTAACACCGCCACGGCCGCTTGGGCTCAAGAGCTATCGTTTTTGAAGACGATGATGATAGAAAAATTTAATGAACAGGCCGGGGAAGAAGCGATTACGGATATCAGGTTTTCTGCTAAGAACGTAATTACAGTTAATTAAAAAGAGGAGCAATTAATGGGGAACGAAACGCCGGGACACAGTTATGACGCCTCAAATATTAAAATTCTCGGGGGGATCGAAGCCGTTCGCAAACGACCGGCTATGTATATTGGCTCTACCGGCAAGTCGGGCTTACATCATTTAATTTACGAAGTCGTAGACAACTCTATCGACGAAGCTTTGGCCGGGTATTGTACCGATATTATTGTCACAATACATAAAGATAATTCTATTACCGTCGAAGACAATGGCCGTGGAATTCCGATCGACAAACACAAAGAGACTAAGCGACCGGCCGCAGAGGTTGTCTTAACAACTTTACACGCCGGCGGAAAATTTGGTGATGGCGGATACAAAGTTTCTGGCGGACTGCACGGGGTCGGCGTTTCTTGTGTCAACGCACTTTCCGAATGGCTGGAATTAGATATTTCCCGCGATGGGGATAACTATACCCAGACTTATGCCAGGGGGAAACCGGGTAAGGAAAAAATAGTCGCCGCAAAACCAAAGGACAAGCATGGTACGATTGTCCGCTTTATGCCGGACAAGCAAATATTTACAGAGACAGAATTCGAAAGAAAGATTGTAGTCCATCGCTTGCGCGAGCTGGCGTTTTTGAACAAAGGGATCAAGATTGTTTTACGCGATGAAAGAGAGAAGGAAAAGAATTTAGCCGAGGAGACATATCAGTATGATGGTGGGGTTAAATCTTTTGTCGAGCATTTAAATTCCAAAAAGGAATCACTGTATAAGCCGCCAATATTTTTTACCACCGAAAAAGACGATGTATTTGTTGAGATCGCCATGCAACATTGCAAGGATTATTATGACGAGAATATCTTTTCTTTTGTCAATTGTATCAAAACAAAAGAGGGCGGAACCCACGAGGTTGGCTTTAAGTCGGCAGTGACCAAGGCGATAAATACTTATGCCAAGAAAAATAATTTATCCAAAGAAAATGAGGCCCTATCGGGGGACGACGTGCGCGAGGGCTTGACCGCTGTTATCAATTTACGGATTCCGAACCCTCAGTTTGAAGGGCAGACTAAAACAAAACTCGGGAACGGCGAAGTCAAAGGGATAGTTGACTCCATTGTTAATGATAATTTAAGTAACTTCATGGATAAGAATCCGGCGGCGGCCAGAGCGATGATCGAGCGGGCATTGACGGCTTATCGAGTCCGAGCGGCGGCCAGAAAAGCACAGGATTTGGAGCGGAAAAAATCAGCGCTGGATACCGCTCTTTTGCCGGGGAAATTGGCCGACTGTTCGGAAACGAACGCGGAAAAATGCGAACTATTTTTGGTTGAGGGCGATTCTGCCGGTGGTTCGGCCAAGCAGGGGAGAGATAGGCGTTTTCAGGCAATCTTACCGTTAAGAGGGAAAATCCTTAACGTGGAAAAGGCGCGTATCGATAAGATCCTGACTTCCAACGAAATCAGAACTATGATTACCGCTATTGGGGCCGGAGTTATTCACGGTTTGAGCGGCAGCGAAACAGGGGAGGATTTGACCGACGAAGATTTTCTCAAGAAGCTTAATTATCACAAAGTTGTGATCATGACCGATGCCGATGTCGACGGTGCGCACATCCGAACATTGTTGCTGACTTTCTTTTTTCGTTACGCCCGACGGATGATCGATCTGGGGAATTTATATATCGCCCAACCGCCGCTCTATTTGATTAAGAAAGGAAAAGACCAACAGTACGCCTATAGCGATAAGGAAATGGAAAAAGTTGTCAAGAAGATGGGGAAAGATAATCTTCACATGCAGCGCTATAAAGGCTTGGGTGAAATGAACCCGGAACAGCTTTGGGATACAACGATGAATCCCGAAACACGGACACTGTTGAGGGTTGAGCTGGAAGACGCTGAAGCGGCCGATGAGATTTTCAAAATATTAATGGGCTCAGAGGTCGAACCGCGGCGCAAGTTTATTCAAGAAAACGCGAAATATGTAACGAGGCTGGATGTATGATGGCGGAAAAAGAAGAAATTAAGCGGACTCGCGGGAAGAGCATTCCCAAGCAAGATGAAAGTAGAATTATCCCTGCAATATTAGAGCAGGAGATGAAGACCTCATACATTGATTACTCGATGAGCGTTATTGTTGGCCGCGCTCTGCCGGATGTGCGTGACGGGCTAAAGCCGGTTCACCGCCGCATTCTTTTTGCTATGGACGAACTCGGTCTGCAGCCGGGCAAGCCGTACAAAAAATCGGCTCGTATCGTCGGTGAAGTTTTAGGTAAATATCACCCGCATGGCGATTCGGCTGTTTATGAATCGATGGTTCGGATGGCGCAAGACTTTTCTCTCCGTTATATGCTTGTCGACGGGCAGGGCAACTTTGGTTCTGTCGACGGCGATTCGGCTGCCGCCATGCGTTACACCGAGGTTCGCCTGCATAAACATGCGGTTGAATTGCTGTGCGACATTGAAAAAGACACTGTCGATTTTGGCCCCAACTTTGATGAATCACTGAAAGAGCCTCTTGTTTTGCCGGCAAAAATTCCCAATCTACTTATCAACGGTTCTTCCGGTATCGCCGTTGGCATGGCTACAAATATCCCGCCGCATAATCTCGACGAGGTAGTGGCCGGCGCGGTAGCGTTAATTGAGAATCCGGAGATCTCGATCGGCGAATTGAACAAAATTATCAAAGGGCCAGATTTTCCGACCGGCGCGTTTATTTGCGGCCGGGCCGGGATCAAGCAAGCTTATGAAACCGGGCGTGGCATAATAACGTTACGAGCCAAGACCGAGGTTGAAGACGGCAAGGCCGGCAAGCAAGTTCTAATTGTCAACGAACTCCCATATCAGGTCAATAAAGCGGCCCTGATCGAAAATATCGCTCAACAAGTTAAGGATAAGAAGATTAAAGGTATTTCCGATCTGCGTGACGAGTCTGACCGTGATGGGATGCGGATTTACATCGAAATCAAAAAGGATTCCAGCCCCGAACTAGTCTTAAATCAACTTTACGCGAAGACAGAATTGCAGACTACTTTTGGCATCAACATGGTGGCCCTGGTCAACGGGACCCCGATGCAGCTCAATCTCAAGCAGATCCTCGAAGAATATTTGAAGCATCGAGAGATTGTTGTTACTAGGCGGGCCAAGTTTGACCTCGCTAAAGCAGAAGCTCAAGCGCATATCTTAGAAGGGTTACTGATCGCTTTGCAAGATATTGACGGCGTGATCAAGCTGATCAAGAAATCGAAGTCGGTCGACGAAGCGCGTACCGGCTTAATGAAGAAATACAAATTGTCGCAGATCCAGGCTCAGGCAATCCTCGACATGCGTCTGCAAAAGCTGACCCAGTTGGAAACTACAAAATTAGAAGAAGAATATGCCGCGTTGAAAAAGCTGATCGGCGAATTAAAAGCCTTGTTGGCTAATCGAAAAAAACTTTTGTCGGTAGTCAGATCCGAATTAGTCGACACGGCCAAGAAATACAAAGGGGAGAGAAAGACCCATTTGACCGGTGAAGCGGAAGAGATTGAAGAAGAATCTTTGATCGAAGATGTTGAGGTTGCGGTTCTGATAACCCGAGATGGCAACGTCAAACGTTTACCGATTTCGGTTTTTCACGCCCAGAAACGGGGCGGTAAAGGGGTAGCCGGCATGGCGACCAGAGAAGAGGATGAGATCGACAAGATCTTTACCTGTTCTACTTTGGCCAATATCCTTTTTATCACTAACAAGGGGAAGGTCTATAAAGTAAAAGCGTATGAGTTGCCCGAAAGTTCACGCGCCGCCAAGGGGCAATCGATCGCCAATTTCCTCGAGTTGGGAATGGGCGAGGTTGTGACCGAGGCGATTGCGGTTAAGGATTTTAATGATAAAGAATTTTTAGCAATGGCCACGACCAAGGGGAATATCAAAAAAGTCCCCTTATCTGATTTTGGTAATATTCGGCGGTCGGGGATCATTGCGATCAAGTTGAAAGCCGATGACGAATTACGCTGGGTACGCAAAACTAACGGGAAGCAAGAAATTGTAATGTGTACTGCTCAAGGGATATTGATCCGGTTCTCGGAAAAACATGTTCGGCCGATGGGGCGAGCCGCCTCCGGCGTTAGAGGGATTAAGATCAAAGAGAAGGACAAAGTTGTTTCGATGGATATCGTCGAAGAAGGGCAGGATCTGTTGGCTGTTTCGGCTGATGGTTACGGCAAGAGAATGCCGGTCAAAGATTTCGGCGCCCAATCTCGCGGAGGCAAAGGACATATCGCCATGAAACTACGCGACAAAGATGAAGTCGCTAAAATGATGTTTATCCATAAAGACGACGAACTTCTCTTTGTCACCAGCAAGGGGACGATGATGCGGCAAGAGGCCAAAGGAATTTCTACTCAAGGTCGTTATGCCAAAGGGGTCCGCTTGGTCAAGATGACGGCGGGCGATTATCTCGTTGATCTAGCCAGAGTGGTTAAGGAAGAAGAGAAGGTTTAAATAGCTAGTTCGTCTAGTTCTATTTTACTTGTCAACTCTGTCACGCAGATTAGTCTGTGGCCCTTTAACTCCGGATAAAATTGCCCAAGCTCGACGCCGATCGGCTTGCCCGTCTTCACCACAAACTCTTTAAATGTTGGAGAAGAGAAAGCAACTTTATTGCCGAGCTTCTTTTTTAGATAATTAGATTTCTGAAGGCACAATTCAGCAACTTTCCTTAAGCCTTGTTTTCCCATGATCGAAAGATAAACGCAGGCGGCTAGGGCGGCTAAGGCCTCGTTGCTACAGATGTTGGAAGAGGCTCTTTCTCGTCGGATATGCTGCTCTCGGGTCGAAAGGGTCAGCGTAAATGCTCGCTTGCCATCTGCGTCAACTGTTTCGCCAACAATTCGACCGGGCATCTGACGGACATATTGTTTTTTCGTCGCCAAAATCCCCAGCCCCGGGCCGCCAAAGTTTTGCGGGTTGCCTAATGATTGACCTTCGCCCGTTACAATGTCAGCCCCATAGTCCCCCGGAGCCTTGAGCAATCCTAGAGAGATCGGATCGGCCGATACTATATATAGGGCGCCAGCTTTGTGGATCTGATCGGCTAGTTCTGTTGTTTTCTCGAGACAACCAAAGAAGTTAGGTTGTTGTAAGATGACGCAAGCTGTATTAGGCCCATAGGCCTTTAGGCCTGTAGGGGTTAGGCCCGAATTCTTATCATATGGGATTTCTGTGACAGTCTTATCAGCCGCTTTGGCGTAAGTTTTTAGTACTTGACGATAGGCCGGGTGAACGGTTGATGAAACAACAATCTCGTTCCGCTTGGTGATAGCGCAGGCCATAAAGGCGGCTTCAACCAGGGCGGTGGCGCCGTCGTACATTGAGGCGTTGGTGACATCCATGCCGGTCAGGCTGCAGATCATTGTCTGGTATTCAAAGATCGCCTGCAGAGTCCCCTGGCTCGCTTCGGCTTGATACGGGGTGTAGGCTGTGTAAAATTCTGAACGGCCGATAATATGTTTTACGACGCTGGGAATGAAGTGATTATAAGAGCCGGCCCCCATAAAATTATTCTCGGTTTTATTTGTTTTACTAATTGCTTCTAATTCTGCCAATAATTCTGGTTCTGATAATGGCTTGGGGAGGGTGGGGAGGTTCTTGAGCTTTACTTTATCCGGCACATCAGTAAACAGCTCATCGATTGTTGATTTGCCGATTACTTTAAGCATCTCTTGTTGGTCTTGTATGGTGTTCGGTATGTAGTTCATTTTCTGGATTCCTGCTTTCGCAGGAATGACGCCCAGCCGGGGCTATGAAGAGATTAACTTATTGTAGCCCTCAGCTGATAATAATGAGTCTGCTTCGGCAGGATTAGTTAATTCAATCTTAATTAACCAAGCTTTATCTTCTGCTGACTCATTTACTGTTTGCGGTGCGTCATTAAGCGTCGCATTAACTTCCACCACTTTTCCGGAAACAGGGGAAAAAAGAGG
>JBDRIF010000056.1:0-3443 GCA_043816125.1 bacterium | reverse complement strand
TTGCAAGGCCAGCAAAAAGCCAAAATCTATCCCTATGTGCCGTTTGCCGGAATGCTGCACCGCAGTTTTGATAAGGTTGATGTAAAATTTAAGATTTATCTGAATGTTTCCTATTATGATCGGAAGAAAAACTGGGGATTGCAATGGGAAGAAAGACATCATAATTTTGACTTGGTTTTGGAGGGAACAAAAACATTCACTCAGGAATGTGAACCGTTTCAAATTAGTGAACTGGTTAGGGCAGAAGATCATTTTGAGCGAGGAGCTATCGGCCTAACCTCTCCGGGCAAAATTACCGGTGCGATAATCAAAAAAATTGAAGTTATAGCTATGCGATCCCCATATTTCTCTCTGGATATTGCGGAGGGATTAAATATCGAGCAAGGGACCGGTTTTCAATCTTTTGGCAAAGGGATATTTGCTGTTGAAAATGCCACCTACAGAATTACAGCAGAAGCGCAAGCCGACCGTTTTGCTGAATTTGCGCGGGGAGCTGCAATTGCAGTGGACGAGACGATAGAGTACGGACCAAATTGTCAGATTCTGGTGCGGATAAAATTTCCAGATAATCTCGATATTAATAATCATCGCCTGACCAATCGCTTTGTCCCCTGGTATGGGTTTGTTAACCAGAATCATTCTGAGACAACAGATGGGCTTAACATCCCGGCAAAAATGTTAGATGTTACTCAGCTCGGATTTCCCGGAGGCATATTCTTTAACGATTCCAGTGTTGATCTTTCAGGGGAGAATAATGCCGAAGAGTTGTATGCCGATATTCTGAACAAGATCACAGAATATCAGACTTATGATGTGTTTAAACAAGAGCTGGAAGCGTCTGCTCGGACAGCTTACTTTAATGGTTATACCGGAAACTATGATGTGACCAGCGGCTATGACTCTTATCTGGCGGGCGAACATTTTGATTTTATTGAGGTTAAAAAGCCGGACCATGGTGAATTTACAAAACAAGGCTGGCAGTGGACCGCCCAGGCTAATTATGAATTGACCGGTGACGACTCCCCAATAATGGTAAGTTGGCCGTACGATTCTGTTGAAGTTAACAGTTTGGAAGCTACTTATCATATTAATAGGCTAAACACTCTCAATAATAATCCGCAATCATATGATATTTCAAATACAGCTTACGAGATAGATGTAGCTGAGTTGGAGAGCCGATCTGTGCAATATCTGTCAAATAATCCCGGGGTAATAAATATTGATGGCTGGTTTAGGAGATCGGGAGAGGGGTTATCCGGCTTTCTCAGTTACAATAAATCGGAGAATCAATATTTCAACAAGTTAACGTCCACACCAGGAACATTATTGCCTGTGCCGGACTATGTTGTCTCCCCGGCGTATTCAGTTCTTGAGCAATCACCCGTAGAGATGGCTCTTTCGCTTGATACAACCGATCAAAATAGTCAGATAATACTTTCCTGGCAAAAGAGCGGCCAGGCCTGGACGACTGATAATGATGCTGTATTACACGACTATGCCGGCGGAGCCATTCTTGACGGGCCGGAAACCTTTAACCTCGACGGTTTTATGGCTGATGGGAAATCGCTTCCCATATATTATTACTCCGCATATAAGGATAAATATTTAAAATATCACAATGATGATAGCGCTGACCACAATCAATATACTTTCTGGCGCGACAGCGCGCAATCTGGTAGCTTGATTGAAAATCCCAACCTGGTCATAGATCGCTGGCAGGTTGATCTCAAAGACGGTGCAGGCGAGGAGAACCAAGATCTACTTGTTCAGGATCAGGACATTCATGATTCTTACTTTCAGGCCAAGTTGAAATATGATTCCAAAGAAAAAAGTCTGGTTCGGGTTACCGGGAGAGCCACTCCTAATTCGACATATGAGCTTTTGTATTTTGACGGCTCAAAATGGGTTAAGTTTGATGAGGGGACGACTGACGGCAATGGTATTATTTCTGCCTTTATCGATGTTGGCAGACTGTGTGGCAAGTATACCGTGCTTTTGAAAACTTCTTCTGCCGTTGCTTCTCAAGATGTCTATTTTGGCGATCTTGTCTACTATGGTAACGAGAGCCTGAATAATCGACGAGTGGCCAGCGCCTACAAACGGGCCGAGTTAGTGTTCGAACCGGCATCTTTTGACCAGGATCAGTTTGCTTCGGTCACTCCGGTCACTATGGATACCATCTATA
The DNA here is from genome assembly GCA_043816125.1 of bacterium. Lineage (GTDB taxonomy): Bacteria > Margulisbacteria > WOR-1 > O2-12-FULL-45-9 > O2-12-FULL-45-9 > JBDRIF01. Next base: position 1,258 of record JBDRIF010000056.1, on the reverse strand, counting down.
TTCGTAATAAACCGATTTTGAAAACTCACGGGCCGATTGTTGAATTAAAACCGTCACCCTATCAATTTAAGACCCCTTCAGAAGATGGAATAGAGGGGAGACCGCTTTTGCGGTTCCTCTATACTGCCGACGATTTAAATGAGGGGTATGGGATATTAGTTGCGCCAAATGATCCTGAATGGAAAACAAAGACGCAGGATCTTTGGATCCATCAAGTGACGGCCGATGGCGATTTGGAATTGGTTCAAGACAAAACTCAGCAATTATATGCTGATAGCAATGGCAATCAATATTTTGCTTTTGAGGGGGCGGTTGACCACTTCTCAACTTATGCCTTGCTTAATGGCAAATTCCAGCTCTCCGCCCCCATCGTCTTCTCTGACCGCTACATTACTAATAAAGAAACAGTCACTATCTACGGTACTGCTGAGTCAATGTCGATTATTACGGTTTATGTCAAAGGCGAGCAAAAAGTTCCTGATGTGGAAAACAGCGAACCGTACGCGGACAGACAGACGGCTGACGACAAAGGTAATTTCCGCTTTGAAGGGGTTAAGCTTCTCAAAGAGGACGGACAGAATTATATTTATGTTACTTCCCATGATAAGAAGAACGTTAATATCCGGACCATGAGTGATTTATCGGTTGAAAAAGATACAGTGCCGCCAAAAGTCGAAGCCGAGCCGACCCTGTACGCTTTTTCGCCCAATGATGACGGCAAGTTTGATACTGTTGATTACCTGGTCAAAACCGACGAAGAGGGGAAGCTCTATATCAAGATCAGCGGACAGGGAAAGGCGAATGCCGGGGCCTTGTTCGATGAAGCGATCGAAGCGGGAACAAACAAACAATATAAAATTAACTGGACCAATAATGCTTTTCGGATTTTTGAACCGGGGACAACCGCTAACTGGGAACAAATTGAAGAACGTCAGCTTCAGACCGCGTATTCCGACGGGCAATATGTCACCGCCATCTATGCCATCGATCGGGCCGGAAATATTTCGGATAATGTTATCCGGACAACCGTCGTCGACAATACCCCGCCTAAGATCGTCAGTTTAACCGATTCTCCCGATCCCTTTACCCCGAACGATGACGGGGTAAAAGATACAGCGACCATTACTTATAAGTTGTCTGAACCGAGCTTTGTTCGTACCCAAATTCTGCGGGACGATGATAAACTCTTTAGAAAACACGAAGGGCCCACTGCAAATTTCCTTTATCCAAGCCTAAAGGAGTCAGTTGTTAGTCGTGA
>JBDRIF010000055.1:0-3132 GCA_043816125.1 bacterium | reverse complement strand
CTCGACGGAGATGACAAAAATGATCTATTGGTTTCTACCAGTGGTGCCCATCCCAATACAGGTGAAGTTATTGTCTGTTCCGGTGCAGATGGGTCGCCGATTGACATCATTCGTGGAGATGACCTGGGGACAAGATTTGGTCTATGTGTCACAGCTATCGATGATTTAAATAATGATGGTTATCAGGATATTGTGATTACCGCGACAAGTGTCAATGATAATTCCGGTAGTTTTCATATCTATTCCGGGTCTGACAGGGCGTTGTTAGGCTCGTATTATCATACTGCTAATGGTGTGTTTCTGGGGAGCTCGTTAATTACTGAGGATGTTGATGGTGATGGGACGCAAGAGGTAATTGTTGGCGCGCCTGGCTATGATGATGGTGCCGGGCGAGTCGTCGTTTTTTCTATTGATTAATATTGATCTCCCAACGTCCCCTGTCTGTTTCTCTAACCGGCCGACCAAAGTCTAAATGATAATAAAAACGCATAGCTGGATAATTGTTTGCTGTGACGGAGAAGTCGATCTTTGCTTTTCCTAAATCTTGGGCAATATTGTAGAGGCTAACGAGCAAAAGACCTCCCAGCCCGCGGCGTCCTGAATAGATTTTGGCCAGGGACACTTTGGCTTGATGTGCGGGAACCAGAAAAAATAATTCGGCCTCGTTTTTGTTAACTCGGACCATTACCTTTGGTTCGTTGGTCCGCAAATCGATAATTTTAATCGATACCTCTGCGTCATTTAAAACAGAGTTTAGGTGTGCGACTACTATGTCGAGCATCTGTTGAGAAAAACAAGCGGAACGGTTGTCGATAGAAAAATTGTTGTTCCTTTCCTCTGAGGAAGATAGTACCTGACGTACTTGAGCCGCTCTCTGAGAAAAGGGGATTCTCGGCCGGAGAAGTTGTCCTCTCTGGTCGAAAAAGGCTAATTGGGCCAACGGATGGGTCGGTTGCATGTGAAAGGTCATATATGTGTTTTCAGCAAAATATCTCAATAATTTCATTCAAGGATTGAAATTATGTTCTTTTTATTGCGAAGGAGTAAAGTATGAAAGCTTTTGATGTTGTAGCTATTGCCAGAAAAATTCATCCATATGTGGCTTCTCAGTCTCTCAGGGGGCAGGGTGCTTTGTTTAACGCGCAATTATTTGAGCTGGCGAAATTGAGGCTGTCGAAAGTCGATTTGGAAAGATTGGCTAAGTTTATTAATAATCATCCTTGGGCCTCGGAAGAACGTTCGAAAACTTTTGAATTACACGATCCTATCTCGCACGACGGAAAAACTCTCGTTGCGCTTAGAATAAAAGGGATGCTGCCAGTTTGTGATAATGAAGGAGTAATCAAGAAATATACGGGGAGACTGGGTTTTGTGGAAAAGCTGATCCGTCCTGCTGGTGATTTGCGGCTTAAAATAATTACTGAGCGTGACGTCAGCCATTATTCGCCAAATGGTTCTATGAACCTGGTTCAAATTGAGAACGAAGTTGCAGTCGCTTCAGAATTGGGGACAGCTATTACTCAGCCGGTTTTAGCTTTTGGTCTTTTCGAGAATTTAAGGTATATGGCTGAGCCGGTCGGTTTTGTGATATATGGGATGGAAACAAAAGAAGATGAAAGATGGGCCGGCCATTTAACAAGCCATTTAATATATCTGGAAACAGGGGCTCATCGGCACATGCCGAGAATGGCTGAATCTTTGGGAGTGAATCTTTTTGCTATGCATCGGGCCGGCTTTATTCACCTGTCTCCTCATTTTGATAATTTTGTTATGGATAGTAATTATCGCTGTCGAGCTATGCCAAGAGTTGTTGACCTTGATCATGCTGTTAGATTGGCCAGCTATCCCCAAGAGATGTGGCCGGCACTTTTATATATTGACCATGGTCGGATTTTAAATGATTTTATCGTCGGTTTAAGAAATTGGGATGGACATTATCCTGTAGAATTCTTATTGCCGTTTTTTCTAAAAGGGTATTTTGGCGAGGAATTGTGCCCGCCTGTTGCGGATAAATTGCTGAGGGCAATGCGGCATAATCAGCACCTGCCGTTTGAATATCGTGTTCCTAGTACAATTGATCTTAGCTCTCTTATTCAGCCAAGAGCGACATTGCAGCAGAAAGATCATGGCGGAGTAATTGACCTCCAGGATTATCGTGATAACAAAGGTTATTTCGGTCAGTATTTAAAATCGCTTGAAGCAATAGCCAAAAAAATAGCAGCTTAAGCTCTCTGTTGAAGCGTTCCTCATTATTGTGTAGAACTGTCTTTTGATGGCTAAAGCAATCCTCGCTCTTGAATGTTTGCCTTGATCATTGAATTGCGTTTTCAAGAATGTTACAATGACAATTGACAAAGGTGTCGAGCCAAAAGTGTTTTTGGCCTGGCGCCTTTTTTGTTTATATGAAAAATGTAAAAGCAATACTAGCATTAGAAGATGGAACGGTTTTTCAAGGCACAGCGTTTGGCGCAACAGGTGAAAATACCGGCGAAGTTGTCTTCAATACCTCGATGACCGGCTATCAGGAAATTCTGACCGACCCCTCATACAAAGGCCAAATTATCACTATGACTTATCCGTTGATCGGTAATTACGGTATTACCGCAGAAGATTTTGAATCAAAAAAAATCCACTGTTCCGGTTTCGTCGTCCGTGAAGTGAGCCGGATCGTGAGTAACTGGCGGGCCAATATGAGTTTGGGCGACTTCCTGAAAAAACACAATATTATTGGGATCGAAGGGATTAATACCCGAGCCTTAACTCTTAAAATTCGCTCAGTCGGCGCGATGAAAGGGATTATTTCTACAAACGATCTCGATCCGGCCGGGGCTGTCAAAAAAGCTAAGGAATCTCAAGGTTTAGTCGGTATCGATTTGGTCAAGGAAGTTACCTGCTCAAAAGCTTATGAGTGGAACAAAGAGGGGAAATACAAAGTTATCTTGCTTGATTGCGGGGCTAAACATAATATTATGCGTGATTTAGCTTCTCGAGGTTGTCAGGTTCATGTTGTGCCAGCGAAAACGACTGCTAAAGAGATTTTGGCCATGAAACCTGATGGGGTGATGCTTTCCAACGGGCCAGGGGATCCGGCGGCTGTTACCTACGTTATTGAAACGGTCAAAGAATTAATTG
>JBDRIF010000054.1:0-6576 GCA_043816125.1 bacterium | reverse complement strand
GCCAGAATTGAAACACTTTTAGCCCAGAAGCAACGAGTCCAAATACCTGCTGAACGCCTATGCGGAGAAACTTTGCGATCTTTGCAGGCAGATATTAAGTCTACAAGAGAAAAACTGACTGCTGGAACATTCAAGAAAGTTCAGTTGGCAACTGCTCGATCAGGCCTGCAGGATTTCGAAGTCCGTCGGCTACAAGAGGCCGATCTGTCGTATTTTGCTAAGGCCTGGAGTCGTCTCCCCCATTTATTTGCTTTGCCAAGCGAGGCATATGCTGAAGGAAGTGAGGCTAAAAGGGAGGCGATATTGGGTAGAACTCTGATTGTTTTTGGCTCTCGCCCTTTTCCCGGAATACAGTCATATGTTCGTTTTTCTTCGAGCACTTCGTTTACTCAGGCCACAATTCAGAGATTAGAAAATGCCCATTGGAATAAAGGTGACGGGCGGCTGACAAAAGGGACGACTACTTTATTGCATTGGGTAATGCTAGAAAATTCGATTCTAGATATGGTTCCGGGAGAGGTACCGCAAGAATTATCAGTTAGAGACGAGCTACATGCCAAAATGCATCACTCAATTGAACCCTCCCAACGACTTCGTCGGCAGATCTTTTTTGATCATGAACTGACTCCTTTAGGCCTTGATAGTATTGAAGCATTGATTAATCTTCGGTTGATGGCGTGTTTGAGAATCGGAGAATCAGTTTCCTTAGACGAATTAGCCGATGCTGCCGGCGTATCAGCTGACGTTACTGCTCATATCCTGCAAAAACGCTTAGAAACTTGGGATAGATTAACATAAATTTCACCTGTAATTTATGCCCAAATCATGAAATTTCCTGATTTTACTGCGGATAACTAGATATGCCGCAAACAGTATATGGACAGAGGAGTATTTTTCGCAATCTTTATAATCTGCTAGCGCACAGGCAGGTGCCGGGTGCTGTTAGGAGACGTGCTTTAGCACGAAGAGCGCATGATGCTTGTCTCTCTTCCATGTCATCAGTTTCTTCTCCTTTACATGTTGGATTACGGGGAGAAACAAAAACAGGAAAACCGATCGATTTTTATCCTCTTATTCCTGCCGATTATCAAAAAATTATAAATGAGTTGTGTGCCGGATATTTACCTGAAGAGTCGTCTGAAGTGGGGCGGGCGTTTGATTTTATGATGAGGGCCCACATGGGGGTAGCTCGCGATAGCGGGGAGCCGTATTTTTTTCATCCGGTTGCGGTTGCCACTATAGTTAAAACAAAGCAAAAAGGGACTTTTCGTGAGATTATGGCTGCCTTATTACACGATACAGTCGAAGACGCAAAGATTTGGCAACGTAATGTTGCCGGCGGGTACGACGAAGTGAAGATCACTGAGGAAATGATTGGAGAGCTTTTTGGGGCAGAGGTTGAAGAGATTGTCAGGGGATTGACTGAATTGGGCAAGGAGCCTGGTCATGAAGGATATAAACCTTCTATTGCAGAGAAATTTCGAAAATTGATTTCATATGCTATTAAGAATCCATCGGTAATTAAAATTAAACTGGCTGATCGTCTGCACAATATGAGGACCCTGCATAGCATGCCCGTAGAAAAACAACTTCCTAAAGCGGAAGAGACGATGAAGGTGTATGCCCGGTTGGCCAATCGCTTAGGGGCCTGGGAAATTAAGCGAGAGCTGGAGGATTTGAGCTATCAGTATTTGAATCCTGCTACATTCGCAGCTATTAATGTGCAGAGAGAGGCCCTGATTAAAGAGAGTAAAGAACAAATAATTCAAATTGCTGCTGATCTGCAACAACAATTGAGTTCGCCAAGAGCTCCTGTAGAAGTATTCGTTGAAAAACGAGAGATATATGAACTCCATGTGCGGATGAAAAACAGGGGTATTGAGTCGGTTAAGGATTTAACTCCGGTTGATATTTGGCGCTTAGAAGTTGTGTCGGCTAAAGAATCTGATTGTTATCGGGAGCTGCGAAAGCTTCATGCGTTGTTTCCTCCCGATCAAACAGACGAAGGATCGCGATTTAAGGATCATATAGCCGCGCCCCGGCCAAATGGGCACAAATTTATTCACACTTATGTCTTAGTGCCTGATTTCGGCTCTTTATTGGTGCAATTCCGAGATCGGGAGATGTATGAGTATTATAAACTGGGTCGGTTATTGCTTGGGGTAAGCGTCGATCATGACGCCTGGCGGCCGGCGATGGAGGCTTTGCTGGCGGATCTTCGGCACGCAGCTGACATCAGCAGTAATGAATTCTTTTCTCTAGTCGACACATTTTGCGCTTCCCGGACTTATTTTGGTCCTGACGGTAGGGAGGTATCACTGCGTCACGGAGCCACTGCTTTGGATTTTATTGCGGCTCTCAAGCCGAGCGCGTTTAAGTTTGCTGAATCGGCGACTCTCAATGGAAAGCCGATTGGCCTGACTACTCCCTTGCGGGATGGAGGTCACATTAAGATTACATTTACTTTCTCTCCTCAGGCGCGATTGGACTGGCTGGAACATTTAGGTACCAAGAAAGCCAAAGCGCTGCTTAAACATCATTTATCTCGGTTGACAAAATTGCATCCAATTGAAGCCAGACGTGTTGCCGAGAAAGCATTGGCCAATGCCCTGACAGCGGGAGATGATCCATTTTTCATGGGGGTAGATGAATTACTTAAGTCAAAATTATTCTTACGTTTTATCTCCGGTAAAAAACGCGGGCCGGACGCCCACGCTCTTCTTAGTAAAGTGGCATCAGGCAAACTTGAAGCCAGGATGGTCGTGGCGGAGTTTCGGGCCTTTTATGGCACGGAGAAACAAAAGGCCGTAACCACTGGCACCCGGGTTCTGCCATATTATTTTGCCCTTGATGTGCCTGACCAAATCGGGGCGGTAGCCAGAGTCCTTGATCCATTGTCTGATGCCGGTTATAACCTTAGGGAGATCGATTCTGATAATCCTCGTGGTAGCGAAGCTGGTGCCAGAATCATGTTGGCGCTCGACATTATTGGTGGTCGTAAGGGGGGGACTGAATTGGGACAATTTCAGCGTTTGGAGGTGAGCAGTATTGTTGAAAAATCCGGGGCCAGGCTCACCGAAATGAGTCGAGATGATGTTTTGACCTTTTTATTGAGCAAGGCAAAGCGATTGATAGCCGAATTGCACCTGGATGATAGAACTGTGAGGGAATTCCTCGCATTATTGGAATCAGCCGTTATTGAACGCGGCTTGGAAGATGTATTTATGCCATTTTTGCTCGGGATGTTGCAGCGTTTTGCGCAGATTAAAGGGTTCACTATATCACTCAGGCCATCTACTTAGCCTCTCCCCAGCTATCCCCAACCCCGATATCAACTTTTACCGGCACGTCTAATTTGATCGCATTGACCATCTCTTCTTGAATGATTTTTTTGACTTTTTCAACTTCGGATTGCGGACATTCGAAAACCAATTCATCGTGGACTTGGAGGATCATTTTGACGTGTCCGCCGAAGCCTTGGCGAAGGCGGACCATGGCGATTTTGATCATGTCGGCAGCGGTCCCCTGGACCGGAGTGTTAATCGCGGTCCGTTCGGCAAATTGGCGTTGGCCCATGTTGGGGCTGTTGATGTCGATCATATTCCGTTTGCGGCCGAGGAGGGTGGTGACAAAGCCATTCTTCCTAGCAGCGGCGATCGTATCATCCATGAATTTTCTGACCCCGGGGTGAGTGGCGAAATATTTATCAATATATTCTTTGGCCTCGGTCCTCTTGATTCCCAACTGTTTAGCTAAACCAAAATCAGACATACCGAAGACAATACCAAAATTGATCGCTTTGGCTGCATCGCGGGTAATGCCGAGTTCATCAGCAGTCGCCTGATGGATATCTTTATCTTCTTGGAAAGCTTTAATCAAAGCTTCATCCTGACTTAAATGGGCGAGGATCCTAAGTTCGACTTGAGAATAATCGGCCGCAATAATGACATGATCTTTTTTCTGTGGGACAAAAGCGGCCCTGATCTCGCGGGCCAATTCTCCCTTGGCAGGAATGTTCTGCATATTGGGATTTGAGGAAGAGAGTCGCCCGGTCGCCGTAATCGTCTGGTTAAATGAGGTATGGAGTCGCCCGGTCTTCTCGTTGATCAGCTCGGGCAAAGCTTCGATATATGTTCCTAATAGTTTTGTTAAGGTCCGATATTCTAGGAGATGTCTGGCGATCTCATATTTGGGAGCCAACTCTTCCAATACCTCGGCGTTGGTGGAATAACCGGTTTTGGTCTTTTTGAGAGAAGGGATCTGAAGTTTTTGAAATAAGATAACTTGGAGTTGTTTTGGTGAATTGATGTTGAATTTCTCTCCGCCAAGGATATATATCTGTTCCTCAATATCTTTGAGCTGTTTTTTTACTTTTTTGGCCAGCTTGTCCAACTGTCCCTTGTCGACATAGGTTCCTGTCTCCTCCATGCTAATCAAAACTTCAAGCAATGGCATTTCAATTTCCAGTAACAATTTCAAAAGACCGGCTTGTTCTAATTCATCTTTTAGAACATCGACTAATTGAAATGTTACGTCTGAATCGGCACAACTGTACATGCTGGCGGTCGGGAGATCGATTTCTGAAAACAACTTTTGCTTAGCTCCGGTCCCGGCGACGTCGTCGTATGAGAGCATCAGCCGGCCGAGATATTTTTCGCCGAGAAACTTTAGGCCGATCTTGGCGGTTGGGTCGATGATATAGGCGGCAATCATTGTGTCGAAAGCTAAACCTTTGACTTCAATCTTGTGTTGATGGAGGACCTCGACATCAAATTTTAGGTTTTGGCCATATTTTTTTACCGCCGGATTTCGCAGGATCGGCTCCAATTCTCGCAGGATGGAAGGGACGCTTTTAATCGGAATATAAAACGCCAGATTTGCTTCATAGCAGATCGATATCCCGACCAATTTGGCGGTCAGCGGTTCATAACCGTCGGTCTCTGTATCAAAGGCAAAAGCGTCGACTGTGTTTAGGTCTTTGAGTAGCCCTTTTAGCTTGGCTTCAGTATCGATCAGAATGTAGGTTTGTGTTCCGAGGGCGATCTGTTCGTTCTTTCTCTCCAAGGCCGACTTGACCCCCGATTCTTCCGCTTCGGTCGCATGTTTTTTGATCAAACTCTTAAATTCAAACTTTTCTAGTAATGGAATCACCTTTTTCCAGTCGATTTTTTGTCTCTTCATCTTTTTAAAATCGATTTCTATCGGCACATTGGTGACTATTGTGGCCAGCTTTTTACTTAACTTGGCCAGCTCAACATTGTTTTTGATCTTTTCTTTTAATGCTTTTTGGGGTAGGCGGTCGGCATTGGCTAAAACTTCTTCTAAAGTGCCGAATTCTTTCAGCAGTTGCAGAGCGGTTTTTTCGCCAATCCCCGGGACGCCTGGAATATTGTCTGAGGAATCTCCCATTAGAGCTTTAAGATCGATGATCTGCTTCGGTTCCAAATTGTATTTTTCTTTAATTTCTTCTTTACCGATAATCGAATCCTCGGTAATCCCTTTAATAAAACGGTCAACTTTGATTTGATCGGAGACCAATTGATACGCGTCCTTGTCACCCGTTACAATTTCTATCTCCAGCCCCTCTTTTTCGGCAGCTCTAGCCAAAGTGCCGATCACATCGTCGGCTTCATATCCGGCTAGCTCATAGATCGGAATATTTAATGCTTCGGCTATCTCCCGAAAATATGGCCGCTGTTCGTGCAGGGTCGGCGGGGCTTTTTGTCTGGTCGCCTTATATTGAGGATACTCTTTGTGGCGGAAGGTCGGTTCTTTTAGATCAAAGGAGATGGCTGCCAGATCGGGTTCTTTTTCCAGTATCTTGAGCAGCATGGTGGTAAACCCGTAAATGGCATTGGTCGGGATGCCGGTGGCGGTTTTCATGGTATCGGGCAGGGCGTAGAAGGCGCGATAGGCGAGTGAATTGCCGTCGATTAAAACTAGCTTTGGCATGGATAAATTATATCACAATGAAGTTATCCGGTCGCTTCGATACGGCCTCGGACACTTCGATACGCAATGGGGCATTGAGTAGCGCGAATGAACGTATCGAAATGCCCCATTGCTACTCAGTGTCCGGAAAATACTCAGCGACCGAGGTTCGGACGCCGAGTAGCGCGAAGCGCGTATCGAGGCGTCCATATTGCGTGATAGAATTATGTAGTATGGGTTATATGTATATTTTAGAATGTGCGGATGGAACATACTATACAGGAAGCACAAAAGACCTCGAAAGAAGGTTGAGTCAGCATCAGAACGGTGAAGGTGCAAATTATACGAAAAGGAAGCTGCCGGTAACTCTTGTTTACTATGAGGAATATGATCGAATTGATACAGCCTTTTATAGAGAAAAGCAGGTTCAGGGATGGGGTCACGCTAAGAAGAAGGCTTTGGTTGATGAAAAATATAGCGATTTGTCTGTATTAGCTAAGAAACAATGGAGAAAAGGAGATTCCTAACGTCGCTCATCGAGTAGACATCGGTCACTTCGATACGGCCTATCGGCCTACTCAGCGACCGATGATTCGGACGCCGAGTAGCGCGAAGCGCGTATCGAGGCGTCCGTATTGAAGCGAC
>JBDRIF010000053.1:0-6693 GCA_043816125.1 bacterium | reverse complement strand
GCGGCAATTGCCTCATCCAAAGGCTCACCGCTCTCCACCGTCGCTACCAATTTTGTGTAAACCTCTTTACTTAACTTTTCCTTCATCACCTTTTTATTGAACGTTAACTCACCGAATATTTGACTAGCCGTTTTTGTCATTTTCGTCTCCCCCTATTTTTTTATCCAATCAGTGATTTTAAAGCAACTTGATTACCATGAATTATAGACTATTATCTAGCCTCTTTCTACATTTATGTAAATACGCGTTGCATCTTTAAACATTTTTGTACGACAAAATCCCCCCCCTGCATCGATAGTGGGAACAATGAACTTGACGTCTCCTTCTTGACCGCTTCGATCACCATTTCAAGGTTTATCTTAGGCAAGAATTCAACTTGATTGCGGCCAAACCGACCGCCAAAGGCAGGAGGATAGCGAGAGCTGTGAAAACGGGAAATCTAGAGAATTTCTATCGTTTTATCCCGACTCTTCTCTCCCCTAATAATAGCAACCTGCCTCTTTTTGACTTTGAAATACTCCGCTAGAAATTCGATTAGAGCCTTATTTGCTTTACCATCAACTGCCGGTGCGGTTAGATAAACCTTAAGGCGATCCGTCTCTTGGACAATTCTATTTTGTTTAGCGTTTGGAATAACACGGATGTTGTAGCGCATAGAAAAGTTTAACATTTCCCGTGACAAAAGCGAAATTAATGGTCGTTTCTATCGATATATATACTAGAGAGGCATGACAATACTATTCACCAACTTAACATTTTCTATCAATGCCCGCCGAGCGATCAGGGCCTGTGCCAAAAGTGGCCAGCCACAGATATCGGATTCAAAAAGAAGATTATTCTCCGCTGTTGGCCAGGTAGTAAAAGCAGCCGGCCTTGCCTATGTTGCAGCATCTGCTGCCAGCTGCGTTAATACAGCCCAAAACCTGCAAAGGCTAAGAGAACAATTAACTTGCCTGCCCAGTAGTTTTAACAATCACCAGGGTTATCAAAAATATTTGCGGCCAGGTGAATTCATTGTTCCGAGTGAAGTGCTTCAAGCTTTTAGACAGCTTTTTGACAAAGACATGCCCCTAGCCACTAATGAAGTTGAAGGTGTTTACTTGCAAAAAAACTTTCTTGCATCCCCTCAACGACAAGAACAATTCAGAAAAAACCTAATAAAGCTTAATTTAACTGATAATCAAATTGAATCCCTGGTAGCCCTATTCTCCTCAACTGATGTTATTATTGCGACTGCCAGGATCATCACCGAAAACAAATTCTTTGATTTCCTTCTGCACGAAAGGATGCACCAAGCGATGAAAAGGCTGACACCGGCCAAGCGTGAACTACTAACGCGGGCGACCAAAGAGGTCCTTTCTGCCACCGATGAGAATTTTCAACCGCTGATTACTATCCCCGACAGCAAACAGAGCAAGACACAGCCTGTAACAAAAAGAGAAAGACTGATTGACCATCATCAGGATGCAACTCAAAATTGGGAAGAATTTTATACTTATCTATCTCAAGGCTCTTGGCCGCCTGTTGCCACGCAATTACTGAGCTCTTTTCACCCCGAGGCCTACGCACTTTATAGCCGGCTCAAACAAGCTTGCGAAGTAACTGGAAGATAAAAGAAGACCCGGCTTTTCAGCCGGGCCTCCCTAGAATCACTATAGACTACTTAGAGCCGCAACCGCCCTTCTTGCAGGACTCCAGACAACTGCAATCCTGGCAAGCATCGGCCTTGTCACACTGAGAACAGCAACATTTTGCTTTTTCCAAACAACAGGCAGCGGACGGAACATTTTGCGCATTGGCAGAAACAACAGCAAACAAAATACCGGCGGCAATAATCAACGCAACTAATCCAGTTTTTACATATTTCATTTTATTTCTCCTTAGAAAGTTATTTTCCGAAATAATAAACATAAAAGAACTATACAGTAGGTGGGCCAATAGCCGGGTGACTCTGTTTATTAATAACAGGTTTTACAAATAAAACCGCTTCCGCTTTCCGAAAACTACCCAGCTGCGGCTCAATGATAGCGATTGATTTCTGAAGGATGGTCTCCCCAGGCCCGGTCGGCAAAAAAATAGTAACATCATTAACAGTCGACTCGGACAGTTCGCAATCGTTACACTGCTCCTGCGAACAACAGTCGCATGTCGGCAGGCAGGGAGATGCGGCTAGGCAAGGCAAACTTTGAGTGCCAAAAAGCAATAAAACAAAAAAGATTGGCAATAAGGTTTTCACTACTAAACTATAAAGAATTTATTATCTCAGGTATATATTAACCACTCAGATTCTTGATTACATTGGTAAAGAAAGCCGTATAATTATTCTCAGCCAATCGCCTGACTCCCCTTTTCACCTGTCCTGATCCGAATACAATCTTCCAGCGGCAAAACAAAGATCTTGCCATCACCGATTTTCCCGGAGCGGGCCCCCTTAACAATCGCGTCAATTGTCGGTTTAACAAAGTTATCATTGACCGCAATATCCAGACGGACTTTTTTGAGTAAGTTGACTTCATGAACAACTCCTCGATATGTCTCTTCAAAGCCCCCCTGCTGGCCGGCCCCCAAAGCATTAGTCACTGTCATCTTTTTTACCTCAACATCCAGCAGCGCCTTTTTAACATCTGTCAGTTTCTCTGGTTGAATCATCGCAATAATTAATTTCATTTCAATACACCTCCCAGTTATTGAGTCGTAAAGACCTGGAACCCGGCATAAGCTTCCAACCCGTGTTCTCCGATATCTAAACCTCGAAGTTCTTCCTCGCGAGTTACTCTAAGACCGACAAAGTAGTCGATCAATTTAAAAACCAGCCCCATACTGATAAGGATAAATATCGCCACAGAAGCAATTCCGATTAATTGGATCCCGAGTTGTGAAAAGCCCCCACCATAGAAAAATCCGTCATTGGCCAACCCCAAAGCTTTTTGACCAAAGAAGCCGATACTCAAAGTCCCCCATATACCATTTATTCCGTGGACCGGAAAAGCACCAACCGGATCATCGATCTGCAATTTGTCTAACAGTAACACTGCAAATACCACCAGAACCCCTCCGATTCCACCAATTGCTATAGCCGCCCACGGTTCAACAAAGGCACACGGAGCAGTAATAGCGACCAACCCTGCCAACGCCCCGTTCATCGCCATCGACAGATCGGGTTTGCCGACAATTCGCCAAACAACCAGCATCGCCATAATCCCACCCATGGCAGCAGCCAGATTGGTATTGATCGCTACCCGGGCAATTAGATCGCCGTTACCGACACTCAAAGTTGAGCCGGGGTTAAACCCGAACCAACCGAACCAGAGGATAAAAACCCCCAAAGAAGCCAACGGAATCGAGTGTCCGGCGATCGCTTGCGGCGTACCGTCGGGTAAATATTTACCGATGCGCGGGCCGAGAATAATAGTTCCGATCAGTGCGGCAAAACCACCGACAGCATGGACAACAGTCGAGCCGGCAAAATCGGCAAAGCCGAGTTGACTCAACCAACCACCACCCCAAACCCAATGACCGACCAAAGGATAAATAAATGCAGAAATAATAAATGAATAGATCAAATATGCAGGAAATTTCATCCGCTCGGCCATACCGCCAGCCACAATGGTGGCTGCCGCACCACAGAAAGCAGCCTGGAACAACCAGAAAGCATATAAGGGGATATCGGCACCACTTTGCGCGCCAGATAGGAATAAGCCCCCACCAAACATAATCGCATAGCCAAAGATGAAGAAACCTAATGAAGCCATACAAAAGTCGAGAAAGTTTTTGGTCAGGATATTACAGGCATTCTTGGCCCGAATGAATCCAGCTTCAACCATCCCAAACCCTGCCTGCATAAAGAAGACCAGAAACGCCGCCAACAGAACCCACAAAGTATCAAGACCGCGAATAATTTCAGCCATTACAGCACCTCCCCTTCAATATTTAGCCCAAACCAAATCTCACTTGTCTCAGCATTAATCCCTGCAGAACTCGGCACATAAACATAATTGATACTGGAAGTAACAAAACCATAAGTTTTTGTTAAACCAACTGAAATGTCACTCACCCCGGGAGTAGCCCCCCACTGTCCGGCATTATAACCAACCCCCAAACTTGTAGCAATTCCAATTATCTCTGTTCCTCCGGAAAGATTAGCATACAAGCCATTGCCCCCGGTAGTTACATGATCGTAATAAACAGTCAGCTTGGGACTATAGAGAAAGTCAGCCCAAGTTAATCCGGCATAAAGTTCGCCGCTGGTTGCATAGGCAACTCCGCCCGGAGTTGGAAAAGTATAATATGTATACCCTAGTGAATAATCCAATCCCGTCTGCAAGGTTGAAGAATAATCAACAATCGCATCCAATTCATAAAAGCCGGCAGGAGAATTTAAGGCATAATTCCCCCACAAGCTGACCGACACCCCAGTTTCACCGACCGGAACACTTATCCCCGGCTGGATTGCCGCGGAACCATTATAAGAACCACTCCCCAGGTTATCAAAACCTCGCCAGATATAATTTGAAACATAGGTCACATTCATACCTACAGAGGCCAAAGCCATTTGAGATAGACCGATTACAGTTACCACTAAACCTAGAACAATTTTTCTTTTCATCTCTTTTCTCCTTTTCCAAGATTTACCTTGTACATCGGTAGTAGCAATTCTATTACCATTGAAAAGAGACTAGTTTACGACAAAATTGTGGAAACTAAGAGGGTTATAATCCGTATTTGTTGATTTTGTAGCCGAGCATCCGCTCGGTTAAACCGAGAGCCTTGGCCGCTTTGCGTTGAGTTTTGAAAGTCTGTAGCGCTTCGGCGATCTTCTGTTTTTCGATCGATTCGACGATCTGCGGCAAGGTGGTCCCTTCGGGCTTAATATCACTTTCGTTGATCGTGATATTGCCAGGCAAATGTTTTGGCGCGATCAACTCTACATCGCAAACAATAACAGCATGTTCCAGAACATTCTCCAATTCTCGGACATTTCCCGGCCAGGCATAAGCCATTAATACATCCAACGCCGCCCGATTAATACCGTCAATCTTTTTGCCGTTCTCTTTATTATATTTATGAGTAAAATGAGCCGCCAAGAGTGGAATATCATCTTTCCTTTCACGCAACGGTGGTAGCGTGATTGGAAAAACATTTATTCGGTAATACAAGTCTTCTCTGAATTTTCGATCCTTGACCATTTTTTTTAGATCGCGATGAGTCGCGCAGATAATCCGGACATCGGTCTTAATCGTTTGCGTGCCGCCCAATCGTTCAAATTCTTTTTCCTGTAATACCCGCAGTAATTTAACCTGAGTCGACATGGTTAGATCACCGATCTCATCCAAAAACAGGGTTCCACCGTTGGCCATTTCAAATCTTCCCAATTTTCTCTCGGCCGCTCCGGTAAAGGCTCCGCGTTCATAACCGAAAAGTTCCGACTCGAGCAGGTTTTCCGGCAAAGCGGCACACGCCACTTTTATTAACGGCTTATCCGCCCTGGGACTGGCATAATGGATGGCTGAAGCAACCAGCTCCTTTCCGGTCCCCGATTCACCGGTCAAGAGAACCGACGCCTGAGTTACGGCAACCTGTCGGGCCCCATCAAGCATCGCCTCCATAGCCTGAGAAGCATAAACAACATTCCCAAATTTATACTTCCCTTTAATTTGCTGTTTGAGTTGAATGTTCTCCGCCACTACCGCCTGCTTCTCTTTGTCCGCCAGCTCTCTGTTCCTGACCGCCTGGCCAACCATAGCGGCAATGATCGTTAAGAGATTGATATCTTCTTCGTACGAAATATTACCTTTGAAGAGATGATCGACAGACAATGCCCCCACAACTTTGTTCCCCACTTTGATCGGCACACAAAGAAAAGCGAATTTTCGACTTTGCAGATCTTTACGCGACCTGGTTTTGTTTAAAAAGAGGGGTTCAGCTTCAATATCGGGCACCACCATCGGCTCCCCGCTTTCAACAACTTTGCCTGTTATCCCTTCGCCAATATTATACTTCCCCCGTTTTTGTTCCTGTTTGGTCAAACCGTGCGCCACTTCGATCCTCAGTTCGTTGGTAACCGGATCAACAAGTGTCACTGTCCCTCTTTTCATTTCCAAAGAATCTGATAAAACTTTTAGGATTGAATTGAGGTTTTTTTCCAAATCAAGGGAGGCGGAGAGGGCTTCGCTAATATCAACCAGAACTGAAACTTTCATATCTCTCATTGGGCTCATACAATTTTGTATGTTATACGATTTTGTAGGTTTTGTCAACCAACAATTACAACCTGATAATTAGGCAAAAGCCATTATGACTGCTATAATATAATGATGAATACGCAACAGAATAACACAACCTTCTACTCCATGGGGATCGCGCCTAAGATCATCGAAACACTGGAACAGCTCAAATTTGTCACCCCTACCCCAATTCAACTTAAAGCGATCCCTTTGGGGCTCGATGGACAAGATGTCATCGGCGTCGCCCAGACCGGTACCGGAAAAACATTTGCTTTTGGCATCCCGATGATCCAAAAATTAGCGCATGGCTCTGGACGAGGCTTGGTTTTGGTCCCGACCAGAGAATTGGCTATCCAGGTCGACGAATCACTCCGTAAGATCGGCCGACCACTGGGAATAAGAACAGCAGTCTTAATCGGCGGCGCCTCCATGAGCAATCAGATCCAATCAATTAAACGTAATCCTCATA
>JBDRIF010000052.1:0-2426 GCA_043816125.1 bacterium | reverse complement strand
CCTCTCTCAAGAAAAATTATGACTTGGATAGTAAACAATGTCAATCTTATTCAATCCTCCTGGAATAGAAGAGAGAAAAATGTTAAAATGAGTATAATGTGGACAAAAGAGAGCCTCAAAGAGCTGATCTCCGACAAGTTAAAAGACTATCTATTTGTTGTCGCCTCCAACCGTGAACCGTACATCCATAAGTTTAATCGCGAGAAAATTGTCTGTTACAGGCCGGCCTCCGGCGTAGTTACCGCCCTCGATCCGATTCTGCAAACATGTAACGGGCTTTGGGTCGCCCATGGAAGCGGCGATGCCGATAAAAAAGTTGTTGATGACAAAAACAGGGTCATGGTCCCCTGTAACTCCCCTAACCCCAACTACACCCTCAAACGGGTCTGGATGAACAAAGCCGAAGAGACCGGCTACTATCTCGGATTTTCCAACGAAGCCCTCTGGCCTCTCTGTCACATAGTTTATACTAAGCCGACCTTCAGAGAATCTGACTGGCAATATTACAAAACAATCAATCAACGCTTTGCCCAGGCAATCCACGAAGAGATCGGTGACCGTGAAGCTTTTGTTTTTGTTCAGGATTTCCACCTAACCCTCCTCCCCAAAATGCTGAAAGAACTTAACCCCAAAGTCAAGATTGCCCATTTTTGGCATATCCCCTGGCCTAATCCGGAAGTCTTTCGCATTTGCCCAAATAAAACCGAGATCCTGGAAGGGCTGTTAGCTGCCGATCTCCTTGGTTTTCATTTGCCCTATCACGGTGATAATTTTCTGGAAACGATTAATCAGACATTGGAAGCTAAAGTAGATAAAGTGAACTCCAGTGTAACCTACCAGGGGATCGAAACACTCGTTCGCGCCTATCCAATCAGTATCGATAACGACAAGATCGCCGGCGACTCTGCCAGTTCAGAAGTTGCGGCGGATATCGAAAAGGTTAAAGAGAACCTGGGGATCACCGGTGAGTTGATCGGTGTCGGCACCGACCGAATCGATTACACCAAGGGGTTGGTCGAAAAACTCAAGGCGATCGACCTCTTTTTGGAACGCAATCCCGAATATCAGGGAAAATTCGTCTACATCCAGATCGGTGCCTTAAGCCGGATCCACCTCGACGCGTATAAAAAGCTGAATGACGAGATCAACAGCCTGGTCGAACAGATCAACTGGAAATATTCGTCGGACAATTACTCTCCGATTATTCTGATCAGAAAATACTTTACGCCGCAGGAGCTATTGGCAATCTATCGGATGGCCAATATTTGCATTGTCTCTTCGCTGCATGACGGGATGAACCTGGTCGCCAAAGAGTACGTTGCCGCCTGCCCCTCTGACAAAGGGATGCTGATCTTATCCCGTTTTGCCGGCGCGGCCAGAGAGCTCCACGATGCGGTCACAATCAATCCTTTTAACATCGATGAATTTGCCGCTCTGATCAAATTTGCCCTCTCCCTCCCCGAAGAAGAACGTAAAGACCGGATGGACCGGATGAAAGCGATTGTAAAAGAGAACAATATCTTTCGCTGGTCGGCCAAGGTCATCCAAGATTTACTCAGGTTATCTTAATGAAGTACCTAATATTTCTCGATTACGACGGGACACTGACCCCCATCGTTAAAAAACCGCAACTAGCCAGACTAACCAAGACCCAGCAAAAAATATTAAAGCGACTAGCCGATTCCAAAGAAGTTCTACTGGCAATTATCAGCGGGCGAGAATTAAAAAACGTCAAAAAACTGGTCGGTTTGAAGAATATATACTACGCCGGCAATCACGGATTTGAGATTAAGGGCCCGGGGATCGACATCGTTCATCCGGCGGCGGCCAAAGCCAAAGCTAAACTCCAATCGGTAAAAGCAAAACTCGTTCAGGCGTTAAAAAAGATGAAAGGGGTGATGATTGAGGATAAGACATACACCTTGAGTGTCCATTATCGTCTGGCCAAACCGAGTATGGTCAAAGAAATCAAACAAACATTTATCAGGGTCGTTATGCCCTATCAGATGCAGATTACCGAGGGGAAGAAGGTCTTGGAAGTTCGGCCCAAAGTTGACTGGCACAAAGGGAAAGCCGTTGAATGGCTGATAGATAAGCTAAAGAAAGAGAGCCTGGCTGTCCCTATCTATATCGGTGACGATACAACCGATGAAGATGCTTTTAAATTTGTCCGCAATATCGGCTTAACATTTTTTGTCGGGCAGACCAAAAAGACCACCGCCAGACACAAGCTCAAAAACGTCGACGCCGTCTATCGATATCTGGCTGGTATTCTGCACTAGGTGTGTTAAAATAAAATTAATGGCTAACCAAATAGAACAACTGGTGTTGACTCTCACTGATTACCGTTACCTCGTTGCAATAATTGCTTTTGGCCTCTGGTTGATCTTCTGCTGGCTCTTTATCAAGTATTTCGACAAATTCGT
>JBDRIF010000051.1:0-10675 GCA_043816125.1 bacterium | reverse complement strand
CTAATTGAAGTCAACACCTCCGGTGAAAGATCCAAATTCGGTGTCCCCCCCGAATTGACGATTGAACTCTTGCAAAATCTGGCAAATATGAGTAATATTAGAGTCCAAGGACTGATGACTATCGGTCTCTTTGATTCTGATCTGGACAAAGTTCGTCCCTGTTTTGTAAAATTACGAGAGTTAAGTGAACAAGCAAAAAAACTTAGCTTACCTAACGTGGAAATGAAATACCTCTCGATGGGCATGACCGAAGATTTTGAAGTTGCAATTGAAGAGGGATCCAATATGGTTAGGATTGGTCGGGCAATATTTGGTTCAAGGAGTTGATTGATAAATGATGACGGAAAACTTGTTCAAACGGGCCAAAGCTTTTATCGGTTTGGAAGAAGAATTTGAAGAAGGGGAAGAAGGATACGGTCAACAGCTCGACATGAACACGATTCTTAAAGGGAAAAAAGAGCGGGACAATCATAAAAGTGAAGGGGGCTACGAAATTTATTTCTATGAGCCGAAAGTTTATGAGGATTCGCTAAATATTTCTGCCCATTTAAGAGGGGGGAATCCGGTCATTATCAATCTGAAACATCTTGATCCGTCCGAAGGGACTAGGCTAATCGACTTTGTCTGCGGCACCGCTTATGCTATCGACGGCCACATGATGAAGATCGGCGACGCTATTTTTCTCTTTGCTCCGCGCACTGTCACAGTCAACGCGGCCGACGAACATACCCCGCTTAGTGAAGAAGTAAATTTTGGTTCGGAACAAAGGGAGACATTTTTTTCCAGGTGATAAGTTGTGAGTAAATTAGGTTTCATAGGCGGCGGCCGCATGGCCGAAGCCCTAATAGCTCGTCTTGGCAACGCCAAGAACATTATTGTTTTTGATGTTGATCGCAAGCGTCTGTCCTATCTGCGGAATAAATATGGGGTCAGAATTGCGACAGATAATTTCGATGTTGTGACTCAAGCTGGGATTGTTATCCTGGCGGTTAAACCACAGAATATGGCAGAGGTCCTGGGGCCTAAAGGCCTATGGGCCTATAGGCCTTTAGGGAACAAGCTTTTCATCTCTATTGTGGCAGGGATTCCTTTAACCTATCTGCAACAGAAATTACCAAAGGCAAAAATTATCCGGGCGATGCCGAATACCCCTTGTCTGGTCGGAGAGGGGATGATCTGTCTGGCCAAAGGAAAAGGGACCGCTCCGGCCCTGATGAACAAGGCGCTCAAGATTTTTCAGAAGGTTGGCGAGGTTCTTGAAGTTCCGGAAAAGTGGCTCGATGCGGTGACCGGTTTATCCGGCTCCGGTCCGGCTTATGTTTTTGAAGTGATCGAAGCCCTG
This sequence comes from bacterium, assembly GCA_043816125.1. Taxonomy (GTDB): domain Bacteria; phylum Margulisbacteria; class WOR-1; order O2-12-FULL-45-9; family O2-12-FULL-45-9; genus JBDRIF01. The sequence continues at coordinate 9,333 of JBDRIF010000051.1, read as the reverse complement.
ACTAATGGGGGGGTGAAAAACGGACTCCCCAGAGCAATTGCCGCTAAGCTCGCGTTGCAAACTGTTTATGGCGCGGCAGCGACGGTCAAACAGACCGGGCATGAACCGTTAGCTCTTTGTCAGATGGTAACATCACCGGGGGGGACTACGATCGAGGGGCTGAAAGTTTTGAGTAAGAAAAAAACAGCTGCGGCGATTAGCGAAGCTGTTACAGCAGCAGCTAAAAAATCGAAAGAGTTATCAAATAAATGGACTTTATAGTATTTGTAATTAATTTTGTTTTTTCGCTCTATTTTATTCTTTTGGCCTTCAGGGTCCTTATCCCCTGGCTGCCAAATAGAGAGTTGTACAAGCCGATTGTGGTTGTGACAGAGCCGCTTTTGGTCATTATCAGAAAAGGGCTCCCTCATTTTGAGGTGGGGATCGATGTTTCCCCTTTTGTGTTGATTATTTTGTTGTGGCTTGTTCAAAAAGTTATTCTGCTTCTATTAATTTAATATGACATTATTAATTGTTGGTACAGTTGCTTTTGATACGGTGGAGACCCCTTTTGGTAAAAAGGAGAAGATCCTGGGGGGCTCGGCGGTCCATGCCGCTATGTCGGCAAGTTTTCATTCCAACGTTGCAATCGTCGGAGTGGTTGGGGAAGATTTTGAGCAACGACATCTAGACTTTCTGCAGTCGAGAAAAATCGATACGACCGGACTGAAGACGATTAAGGGGAAAACTTTCAGTTGGTCGGGTAGCTATAAAGACGATATGAATCAGGCCGAGACCAAAGAGACCCAGTTAAATGTCTTGCTTCAATTTGAGCCGCAATTGAGTGAGGCTCATAAACAGGCCGACTTCCTCTTTTTGGCCAATCTCGATCCCGAGATCCAGCTCAAAGTTCTCGATCAGGTGGCCAGGCCAAAATTGACCGCCATGGATACGATGAATTTGTGGATTTCGATTAAGAAAGAGAAAGTCCTTGAAGTAATGAAGCGGGTCGATCTTGTTTTGCTGAACGAAGGGGAAGCCAGACAGCTGATGGAGACGACAAATCTCACCCGAGCCGCCGCCGAATTGTTAAAACTCGGCGTTAAAAAAGTAATTATTAAAAAAGGGGAGCATGGGGCATTGCTGTTTACCAAAGACGACCATTTTTCTGCCCCTTCGTATCCGCAGGCAAAAGTGTTAGATCCGACCGGGGCGGGCGACTCTTTTGCCGGCGGACTGTTGGGCTATCTGGCTAAAACAGGCGACTTGTCTGCCGCCAATATGCGCCGGGCAATTATTTATGGTTCGGTGATGGCCTCGTTTAATGTCGAAGATTTTAGTCTCGATCGATTGCGAACCTTAACTGCTCAGGAGATCGAGCAGCGGTTTGCCGAATTTCAAAAGTTTGCAAAATTCTAAGGAGGGAAAAGTAATGTTAGAAGCGTTTCAAAAGATTGGGCGGTTATTGTTTCAGGAAGGGTTGATCGATGCCTTTGGTGGTAATTTAAGTGTCAGAGAAGGGGATAAAATCTTTATTACCCGTCGGGATGTGATGCTTTTTGACCTGACCAACGACGATATTATCGAGGTCGGTTTGGAATCTGATCCGAATGATAGCCAGGCTTCACGCGAGTTGGAAGCTCATCGGGCGATCTATCAAAAATGTTCGGCTAAGGCGATCGTGCATGCTCATCCGGCCAACGCTATTGCGATTTCTATTACAGATAACAAGATCGTTCCGCAGGATGCTGTCGGTCAGATGCGTTTCAAGGCGGCGCCGATAGTTCGGGCGCGTGATTCGGTTGGCTCACAGGAGGCGGCCAGATTATTGCCGCAATTCTTGGGGGGAGAAAATACGGTGGCAGTGGTAAAAGGACATGGGAGTTTTGCCATCGGCAAGGATCTTACCCAGGCTTATATGGCAACTTCGGCTCTGGAAAATTCGTGCAAAATCTTGGTGGCTGTCAGGTCCTCAAAATCTTCTCAGTCCAGCCTCAGCAGTAGCAACAGCTCCGGGCCGTCTCATCATCGTAAAGTAGGGCCGCAACGCTCAGATAGAAAATCCGCTATTCCGCCCAGTATTGGGGTGATGGGACGAGACCGCAATCGTAATCGATGATTGAGCTGCGCTCCATTCTGGATAAGCTGCAAAAGTATAGCCCAAAGGCCGATCTGGCTTTAGTTGAAAAGGCTTTCGTTTTTGCCAGTCAGGCTCATGCCGAGCATAAGCGTCTGTCCGGTGATCAGTACATTACTCACCCCTTAGCAATCGCCGATATCTTGGCCAATTTAGAACAAGATTCAAAAACAATTGCGGCCGGTCTTTTACATGATGTTGTTGAAGATTCGGATGTCAGTTCAGAAAAGTTAGAAGAAGAGTTTGGGGCTGAAGTAGCCAAATTAGTAGAGGGGGTAACCAAGCTCGGGCATCTCTCTTATTCTAGCCGCGAAGTTAGGCAGGCGGAAAACTTCCGTAAGATGTTTATGGCCATGGGGCAGGATTTTCGGATCATTGTAATCAAGCTGGCCGACCGCTTGCATAATATGCGGACCCTGGAATTTCTGAAACCGGAGCAACAAAAAAACACCGCCCTTGAGACCAGGGAGATCTTTGCGCCGCTCGCCCACCGTTTGGGGATGTGGCGGCTCAAATGGGAGCTGGAAGATCTCTGTTTTCTTTATTTAGAAGCCGACAAATATGCCGAGATAAAAGCGCGGGTGGCGGAGAGCCGCGGCAGCCGGGAAGAATATATTCAGAGTTTTATCACCGAAGCCGAGCGTTTACTGGGAAAGGTTAGCATCGAAGCTGTCATCTATGGTCGGCCGAAACATTTTTACAGTATTTATCACAAGATGGTCGATCAGAATCTAGACTTTGATGAAATTTACGATTTGACAGCGGTCAGATGTTTGGTTGATTCGGTCAAAGAATGTTACGCGGCTCTCGGTTTGATCCATGCCGCCTGGAAGCCGATCCCCGGCCGATTTCGTGACTATATTGCGATGCCGAAATCAAACGGCTATCAGTCTCTACATACAACAGTTATCGGTCCCGGCGGCCGGCCGGTTGAAGTGCAGATCCGGACCAAAGAGATGCATAGGATCGCAGAATATGGAATTGCCGCACATTGGAAATATAAAGAGGGGGCAACCGATAAAACTTTAGATCAAAAAATGTCGTGGTTCAGAGAGATGTTGGAGTGGCAGGGGGAGCTTAAAGATGCCAGAGATTTTATGGAGAGCCTCAAGATCGATCTTTTTGTCGACGAGGTCTTTGTTTTTACCCCCAAAGGAGATGTTTTTGATCTCCCTAATGGGGCGACGCCGGTCGACTTTGCTTATCGGGTTCATACCGAAGTTGGGCATCGGACAGTCGGGGCCAAAGTTAACGGTCGGATAGTCCCTCTCCATTTTCGCCTCCGCAACGGCGACATTATTGAAGTTTTAACCGGGAAAAAAGATAATCCGAGCGATGACTGGCTCCGATTTGTAAAAACTGCCGGGGCCAGGGTCAAGATCCGCAATTGGCAGAAGAAGCACAAGCCGATCTTGCCGGCTTCTGACGAGGCCGAGAAAGAAGTTGTTGCTCAAAAAATAATCAAACCGAAAACGCGTTACAAAACAAAGAATGCGATCGTGGTTGCCGGCCTGGATAATATCCAGATCCGTTATGCCAAGTGTTGCAAGCCGATACCGGGCGATAAAATTGTCGGGTTTGTCTCTTTGGGACATGGGGTGGCGGTGCATAAACATGATTGCAACAGTTTAAAAAAACAAGAGTCTTCGGATGAAAAAATGGTGGATGTCAGTTGGAATTTTGGCAACCAGGCTTTGTTCCCTGTCGAAATCGAAGTCGAGGCACATGACCGGGTTGGTGTTTTGAAGGATATTTTGGGGGAGATCTCCGAAACGCAGATCAATGTTGCTTCGGCAAACATAAAAACCAAACGCGGGAGTACCGCTTTTCTCAAAGTCACTGTTGATATAAAAGATATCGAGCAGCTAGACAAAGTTATGGCCGCTATCCGTCGAGTGCCTGATGTTTATGAGGTTAGGCGGTAACCTCATTTAACCTCGTCGGACTTCGTGATATAATTTCACTATGTCCCGAGTAGAAAATATCCTTCAGGGCATTGTCAGAAATGACCGTGTAGCCGGTGCTTATCTTTTTTCCGGCGCGGAGAGCGCAAAAAAAAGAGAACAGGCGGAGAAATTTGCCGAGTTGCTCGGCTGCCAGAAACAGGATATTTTTGTCGTTGAACCGGACGGGGCGTCGGTTAAGATCGAGCAGGTGCGGGAGCTGCAAAAATGGGTCCGGTTTGGTCCGGCGGTCAGCAAATATCTGGTTCTAATCGTTGATCGGGCGGATACTTTGACCGATCAGGCGGCGGGGGCTTTTCTCAAAACTTTGGAAGAGCCGGCTCCGGGGGTGGTATTTATCCTTTTGGTTGCCAGAGAAGATAAACTGCCGGCGACAATCCTCTCGCGTTGCCAAAAGATCATTTTTGCCGATCAGCAAGTGGCGTGGGCAAAAGGGATCGAATACGCAGCTTTTTACGCGGAATTATCAAGCTGTCTGGCCGCCTCGAGTGTCAGCGCCTGGTTAAAGTTTTCGGCAGTTTTGAGTCAGGAAAAAGAGGAGATCGAAAAGTTGCTTTATGATTTGGTCAATTTTTGCCGCTCCGAGTTGCATAATGTTAAGGCGGCACGGGTAATTCTCGATACAATCAGGTTTATTAAAAGACGGGCCAATTTCAAATTAGCACTCGACGTGATGTGCTTAAAACTGGGAGAGAATTAAAGTGAATGTACCAACAGAAAATCTGGCGATTAAACTGCGCAAGTTTAACCGAATCTGTCCGATCACCGGTTATCAGGAAGGGTCGATCAGATTAGGAGCGCCGGTTATTGTGCAGACCGACAGAGGGATTGAATACGGAGAGATCACCGAGTTTCCGCTCGGACTGCCCAAGGCCCTCTCCAAAGATGTCCGTCTCAAGAAAGTTGTCCGCTATGCGACCGCGCAAGATGTCGATAAAGCTTCTCTTTTGCCGGAGATGGAGATCGAGGGGGTTAAGATCGCCGGGCAGTTGGCTCGTGAGCTCGAACTGCCTATTAAAATTATTGACGTCGAATATCTGTTCGATACCAATCGATTAACGGTTTATTACAAAGTTGCAGAGGGAAAAAAAGTAAAAACGCTCCGTGACCTGGCCCGAGATATTTCGGCCAAGCTTAAGAGCCGGGTTGATATGAAACAGTTGACCCCCCGGGACGAGGCGAGAATTTATGGCGGGCTCGGACCGTGTGGTAAATCACTCTGTTGTTCCACCTGGCTGGAAAAACCGCGCCATGTAACGGTGAAGATGGTCAAGGAGCAGGGCTTAGCCATGTCTCCGACTAAAACATCGGGGATGTGCGGCCGACTGATGTGTTGCTTAGAATACGAATACGAACAAAAAAAGTAAAAGGGGGGAAATCATGAATAGGATTGAAATCAGAAAAGGGGAAGATTTAGAGAAGGCGCTAAGAAAATTTAAGACTAAATTGCGTCGTGAAGGGATTATGGACGAAGTCAAGAAACGTGAGTTTTATGAGAAGCCATCTGAACGCAAACGTAAAGAGCAAGAAGAGGCTGTAAGGAAAGAGAGAAAAAGACGCCGAGAAGCTGAATGAAGACTTTGGATAGATATGTTTCGGCGGAGTTGCTTGGTCCGTTTTTAATTGGGGTTCTTGGGTTTGTCATGGTAATGGCGGTTGATCTCCTCTTTACCATGGCCGACCTGATTATTAACAAAGGGGTCCCTTTGTGGGCCGTTGCCAAGCTGTTGTTTTATAAGATGCCGGCGATTATGGTGATGACTTTTCCTGTCTCCATGCTATTTGCTACCGCCATGGCTCTGGGCCGCCTTTCCAAAGACAATGAGATCGTCGCCTTGCGTACTTCGGGGATCACCATGTTTAGGATCGCTCTGCCGATATTAATATTGGGTGCTTTGGTTAGTGGCGCGGCCTATCTGACCAACGAAAAAGTTGTTCCTCACGCAAATCATGTGGCGGATAATATTATCCGCCAGATCATTTACAAACAACCGCTGCCGACCGTCAAAGACAATGTTTTCTTTAGGGATGCACATAACCGCTATTATTATGCCCGACGGGTCGACATGACCAAAAAAGAGATGCAAAACGTGATGATTTATGAAGTGACCGATGAGAATTTTCCCCGAGTTATTTTGGCCGAAAAAGCGACTTTTAGCGGACGGATCTGGGAATTGACACATGGCCGGATCCATAAATATGACCGGGATGGCTATTTGAATTATGAGGCCGACTTTGACGATATGACGCTTAATGTTTCCGAAGATGTCTTGAGTTTTTCCGAGCAAAAAAACCATAGCGAAATGAACAGCGACGAGTTGAAACAGGCGATTACTTTAATGGAAAAGGGGGGAGGGGATACCAATATTTACAAGACCGAATTATTCATGAAGTTCTCCATCCCTTTGACCTGTTTTGTTTTTGCCCTGGTCGGGATCCCGTTTTCTCTCCCTTCTCCCCGTTCGGGTCGGACCTGGGGGATGGTTGTAACGATCGTCTTTATGTTTACTTTTTATGTCTTTGCGTCGGTCTTTCGTTCGCTCGGCAGGGGAGGGGTTTTGCCGCCGGTAGTTGCCGCCTTTACGCCGCAGGTCTCATTTAGTATCATTGGGGCGGTTCTTCTTTATCTCGAAGGTCGTTATAGGTAAACAATGGAAGATTTAAACGAGCTCAAAGAAAAATTAAAACGAGATCCTCATGATCCGCATGGTTTAATTGGCATCGGACGATATTATTTAAAACATGGACAATACCGGCTGGCCCAACAGCAATTTTCTCAGGCGTTGACCTTAAGCCCGAGGCTTTTTCCTCAGATTATTCTCGATTATGAAAATGTGATCAGTTCCGATTTTACCAAGATCGGGCCTAGACTTTCCCTAGCCGGTTTCCATATTTTTCAAGGAGATCTCGACTCGGCAATTCTTGAATTCGAAGAGGCCTTAGATGTTAATCCACGCGATGTCGAATCATACAATGTCTTGGGGAGGATTTTTGTCAAATTAGGCCGAATCGACGACGCGATCGCTCTGTTGGAAAAATCTTTTCAGGCTGGAGTTTCCGATCTCGGTTTGTCGGAGATATTGGCCGGGGCGTATTTGGAGAAAGGGCGCTTGCCGGAGGCGATCAAGCTTTATGAAGATGTCTTAACCCATAAACCGGGGGATAAACATACTCTCCGTCTGTTGGGGGATATGTATACAAAAATAGAGGATTACAATGTGGCGGCTAAGCGGTATGAGGCGATGTTTTCCGATGATCCCGAAGTGGCGCGCGAAGTTATTCAGCGTTTGGAGGGGTTGCAGAAAAAGGTTGAAGGGAACGTTTTTGTTCGCGAACTTCTGGCCGATATTTATATGCGCTCGCTCAATCCGGGCGGGGCGGTTGGGATGCTCAAACAGATTTTATTGCTTGAGCCGAGCAAGATTGAAGAAGTTATTCTAAAGTACAAGGAGTTGTTAAAAAATTACCCCGATCATCCTCAGGCAGTTATGGGCCTGGCCGATGCCCTGCGGCGACACGGCTCTTTTAGTGAATCGGCCGAGAGCTATTATCGTCTGGCCAGCACTCAACCGGAGCATCTTGATGCTGCCATAACCGGTTATCAAGAGATTCTGGAATTTTGTCCCGAGCAGGTTTTGGCCAGAAACTTTTTAGCGGAAGCTTATCTGTATAAAAAGATGGTCAAAGAAGCTTTGCAAGAGTACGAGAAGATGCTTCGCTTTGATGCGACGGCCGCCGAGGCAGTGATTAAAAAATGCCGCGAGATCAGTAAGGCGCAGCCGCAACTTTTGCAGGCCCGCCTGGTTATGGGTCGAGCCTTTTTGGCCAAGGGCGAAACTCAGCAGGCGATTGCCGAGGCCGAAGAGATTATCGCCATTAGCAATAAATATACGCCGGCTTATCTGTTGTTGGGCGAGGCTCATTTTTTGCTGCAACACTGTCGCCGTGCTTTGGAATATTTAAAAGAGGCGCTGCGACTCGAGCCGTACAATCAACAGATTCAGGAACAATACGCTCAGGCCAAGCGAAGAGAGCTCGATTTGGATATGGAGCAGATCAAAGGGCGGCTGGGGAAAGATGAGTGGAAACTCTCGCTCCATCTCGATCTGGCTAAACTCTATCTGGAAAAAGGTTTACATGAAGAGTCGATCAGGGAATTACAGTTGGCGCAAAAAGATCAATCGCGTGCCCCTTTTGCCTGCAATTTGCTCGGTTGTATTTACCGTTCCGAAGGGCGCTACGATCTGGCTGCCGCTCAATTTAACCGGGCCTTGGAATTGGCGCCGAGTGAGCTGGCCGATTTTACCAGAAGTGTCCGTTTTAATCTGGGGAGTGCTCTTGAGGCGCAAGGTTCGGTCAATAAAGCGCTGACAATTTATGAATCGATCTTGCAGGAGAATATTGATTTTGGCAATCTGAAGACCCGGGTTAAATACTTAAAGGAGACCAGTCTCAACAGCATGCGTAACAAGAATTTGCTGGCGGTGGTGGCAAAATTTGATAATCGTAATATTGTCGCTTTGTGGGGACGTGAGGCCAAGGTGGCGCGCAATGGGCGCAAGGAGAATGTTAATGTTTCCTTCGGCCAAAAATATAACAATTCGGGCTTCGAATATTTTATTAAGGGGATGGACAAGGCGGCGCTGGAGGAATTTACGCTGGCGGTTCAGCTCGATGCCAATTTTAGCGCTGCGGTCAATAACCTGGCGATCAGCCTGATGAGACAGGGGCGCTACCATGAAGCCAAACAGCATTTCTTGCAGGCGGTCCAACTCACTCCCAATTCTGTTGTGCTGCGAAATAATCTGGGAGTAGTAAATATTTTACTCGGCCAACTCGATCAGGCCAGAGAGGGGCTAGAAAAAGCTCGAGAGCTCGACCCGACCTTATCGGCCGTTTGTCTTAATCTAGGCGACATCTGCTATTTCAAGGGCGAAATCGAACAAGCAATCAAGCTTTATCAACAGGTTGGGGGATTTGATCCTCTGGCAGATCTAGCCGAGACCAGGCTCAAGTTTAAAGTCCCTTCTTAATTATGTTGCGTAAGAAAGTATTTTTATTTGTCATTTGTCATTTGTTATTTGTCATTTCTTCCGCGATAGCGGAGGAGATTCCTGTCGATATCAAAGCTAATATCCTAAAATATATTTCCGATACCGATGTCGTCGAAGCGATCGGCTCGGTAGAAGTTAAACTGAAGGATGTTACTATCTACGCTGATCGGTTGATAATGCTCTCTGAGAGCCAGATTGT
>JBDRIF010000050.1:0-17802 GCA_043816125.1 bacterium | reverse complement strand
AGAGCGGAGAAAGATAAATTTGAAACCTGGTTCCGCTATAACCCCAATGCTGTTCATATTGTTGATGATAAAGGGATAATTCTGGACGTAAATATTGCCTGGTGTGAAATATTTCGTGCCAGTCGCGAAGATGTTGTTGGCCAGCCAATCTTTAAATATATCCCTGACGAGCGGAGCGCCAGATCGCGGCATGCGCTGGGGATAGCCGGTGAAAGATTGGAGTCTCTCCCTTTTCGCACATATAGAAGGGGTGACGGGAGTACTTTTTTAGGCAAGGCGGCCAAGACTTTTGTCGGCCGGGAAAATAGGATCGCAATTACTACGGTGATTAACGTGACCGACCAGGTAATGGCTGAGGCACAACTAGCTGATGCTAATTCTCTGATTGCGGAACAAAAAGTGGCAGCTGCTGTCGGCAGATTAGCTGCTGGTGTTTCTCATCTAATCAGAAACCTTGGAGGGGTCATGACGGAAAAAGCCGGGCAATTGGTGCGCGATTTGGAAGCCTTACAAGCGAAAAGCCAGGGCTTTGGTGTTGATCAGGAAGTGGAGAACGCTATTGCAACGGCTCAAAGGCTGGCGGCCGAAGCAGCTCAAGTTGGCTTGGAAGCGGGTGGCATGGTCTCCTTGGCCAGGGCAGGGAAGCAACTGGATGAAGAGATTATTAATGTTAGGCATGAGCTGGAATATGTGGTTGGACAAATGCTGCCAACTTTTGGTATTTCTGCTAATGTTCAGTTAAACTTGACCAGAATTGATGCGGAAGCCGGGCTCAAGATCACAAAAGCACTATTTCACGAAATACTAATCAATTTGTTTAAGAATGCGGCAGATGCCGGGGCAACTGAAATATTATTGGAGGCTTCTTATGTCGATCTGCCGCAAGGTTTGGGAAAGCGACGGCATATTCAATTAGAAATTGAGGATAATGGATCAGGGATCCCCGCGGCTGTGCTTAGAAAGATAAAAAATCATGAGCCGGTTACATCTGCCAAACACCAGGGGTTGGGTGGCTTTGGCTTGTTCTCTTTGCAGACTCATGTGAGTGAACGGGGCGGTACCGTGGATGTTTTTAGTTCGGAGAGGAGTGGAACCAGAGTGATTATTCAATTGCCTCTGAAGAGGAGCTTGATTGAAAATCCAGAACAACCTGAAGTAGGTGTAATTGGCTTCACTCCTGCGCAAGCTCGTCAGCTTCGCGTTGCGACAATTGATGATGATTTGGGAACAAATATGATTACCAGAGGTGTGGCCTATTCAATGGGTATTCCGGAAACGAATGTTGCCATGATAATGGGGGAGAATTTTGCCGCAGTAAAAGGGGCCTTAACCGGGATGATGCAAAAACCAAACTTGTTCCTAATTGATATTGGGATGCCCGGCTTTACCGGGATCGAACTGATAAATTGGATCGTCGAACAAAACTGGGGACCGGCAGAATTTGTTCTTGTTACCGGGTATGATGCTCTTGAGCCTGCTCAGACAGAAACTCTCCAAAATCTCGATGTGGCGATTAGATTAGCTAATAAAACTGGGACCTCTGCCCGTACGGCAAAAACTTACGAAGCGGGACTAGCTCTTTTACCGCGACTCCACGAACCGGGTCAAGTATAAAAATATTGCCTGAAATTATCTTTTGATTCGAAGGAATAACATACATGAAGATACCGCGTATTATTACGCCTAATTATAAGAAAACGGAGCCGAAGTTACTCCCGGTTGTCCAAAGGAGCAGGCGTGCCTTAGTCGGTTTAGCTCTCTTAGCCCCATTGGCTGAACGAGCCGCAGATATGACAGCCGAAGGACGTTTTGATCTGGCCTGGGCAGACCCGATTGTATTTGGCTTAACAATGTTAGGAACTGCCATTGTTGGTCAATTAGTCCGACTGAATTATTTAGCGGGCCAAGCTGCTCTGTTGGGTTTACAGCGGGAAGGAGAATTAAGAGAGGGGACGACCCAGAGGCTAAATGAAGCGCTGGCCGATCTTCAAACCGAAAAGGCAAAATTTGAAGAGCTGTTTAACAATACTCCGATCGGTAACCATGTTGTAGATAATGAAGGGAACATTGTTGAGATCAGCAATAGCTGGTTACGTACAATGGGGTATGAACGTGAGGAGGTTGTTGGACGGCATTTTTCTGAATTCTTAATCGAAGAGCAGCGAGCCAATGCTATCGCCAGGTTTGAGGAGAGAAGAAGAGGAGTGCTGGAGAATCAGATGACGCCCAAAGAGGGGCCAAGGCAATATCTTCACAAGGATGGAAATATTGTTTATGCGGAAACGTTCAATTCCAGGCGGGCCGACGGTGGGTTTCAGACATCGTTAAAAGACATTACTTCACAAGTTAAAACCGAAGAGGAATTATCTAAAGCAAAAGACTCTATGCAAGCAGCGGAAATTGAGGCGGCGATGGGGCATTTGGCCAAGGCGATTTCCCACCCCTTAAAAAACCGCTTGTTTGTTTTGGGCGGCTCGCTCCGAGAACAACATATTTTGATTGACCAATTGAAATCCATTTTATCAAGCTTGAAAATAGGGGATAGCTTGTCTGCGGGCCAGCTGAGAGCTTTACTTGATGTGACCTACGTTATTTTTCAAAGGCTGGGCCAGTTTGATCTTCAATTGGACAATGTGAACAGTGCTGTTGATGGTTTGGTTGCCCTAGGGAGTGCCCGTTCCAAGCAGAAAGAAATTCTGCCGGTGGCTGTTCTAATTGCTGACCAAATTACTCATTTACGAAAAATCAGCCAGGCGAAAAATGTAACGATTGATTTAACTATTGAAGAATTGCCGGACAGAGCAGGAATTGAAATCGCGGAAAGCAACCTGCGCTACCTTGTTTCTCAGCTGGTTCTTAATGCGATGGAAGCCGAGGCTTCCGAGGTCAGGGTGACCCTGGTGGGGACCGACGACGCTGTGATTTTAAGGGTGATTGATAACGGTTCGGGGATGAGTGCGGCGCGTATGGCTGAAGTTGCGCAGGGGCAGGCTGTCGAATCTCATAAGCCTGACGGCAGCGGTTTGGGATTACTGACAATTCGCAGTATTGTTCAGGATGCAAAGGGGAGGATGCGCTTGGAAAGTTGCGAAGGGGGACCGACTACAGCAACTTTTGTTTTTCCTAAACAGCAAGTCTCTGAATTGCCCAAGGAAAAACAAGTTGTAGAAGTTGAATTATCAGAGGCGCAAAAAGCCGCCACTCGAATCTTGGTTGTCGATGATGACCCTGATATTTTAGCCTTGGTTGAGCTGGTATTGTTGAGAGCGGGATTTTCAAATGTTGAAATGTCGAGTGGATTCAAAACTAAGGAAGCGCTGAGGCAAAAACTGGCTGAGTTTAAGCCGACTGTTGTCTTAAGTGATCAGACTATGCCAGGCTCCTTGCAGGGGCAGGAAGTTGTTGATTTAATAGTCGATGAATTGCCTGATGTTCGCTGTCTTGTCCATAGCGGCATAACTTTGCGCCCCGAAGATCCCTTAGTTAACACTTTGCGTCACCCCAGAGTCTCTTTTGTTTCTAAATCATCTAAAGATAAGCAATTAATTGCCTCGCTTACCAGCCAAGCAGCGGCCGCACTCGGTTTAATTAGTTAATAAAATAATATTCTCAATATGCGGTGTATGCGGGAACATGTCTAACGGCTGAATCTTCTCAATTCTATAACCAAACCCGGCTAAAATATCGATATCTTGTTTTTGACTGGTCGGATTACATGAGACATAAACAATCTTTTTCGGGGCGATCTCTCCTATCTTTGCCACAACCTTTTTGTGTAAACCGACTCGAGGGGGATCGACGATAATTGTTTGAAACTTCCCTTCTAGTGACTGGATTACATTTTCGGCCCGACCGGCCATCGCCATATAATTTTCGATCCCGTTGAGCTGAGCATTGGTGCGCGAGAGCTCAACCGCCGGTTCGTTCTCTTCGATGCCGATCACTAGCCTTACTTGTTTGGCTAACGAGAGGCCGATGCTGCCGGTCCCGGAATACAGATCGAGGACCGTTTCGTGTTTTTGTACTTCAGCAAATTCTTGAACTATCTTGATAAGTTTCTCTCCGCCGAGAGTGTTGGTTTGAAAAAAAGATTGAACCGGAACTTTAAACTTTAAGCCGGCTAAAGATTCTAGATAATGATCTTGACCGCAGACTTTTTGGACTTCACCGTAGGAGCGATCGGCCGGGGAGAGGTTGATGCTCCAGGTTATCCCTTGAACCAAGTCTTGCATATCGGCCCACAACTCTTCTAGTGGAAAGATAACTTTATCTGAAGTGATAACATTCAGGACCGTATTCTTAATGTTAACTCCGACCCGGACAATGACGTGTCGCATCGGACCGCGGACTCTGTCTTCTGCCCCAAAGATATATCCTTTGAGCTCTTTGGATCTCATGAAAGCTCGGAGTCGGTTGAGGATTGTCGTTGTCTCTTCGGGCATCAACCAACACTTTTCGACATTTACTACCTCATACTTGCTCGCTTTTAAGCCGAGAGAATAATTCGGTCCAAAAGCAAAATCCATCCGGTTGCGATAGTGAAAAGATTGAGGGGAGGGGAGGATGTCGGGGGATTCGCCGAATAGATATCTGACAACTTCAGTCTTCTTTTTTAATTGTTCTTCGTAAGGGATGTCTTGTGATTTGCAACCACCACAATGCCCGCCTGCCGGCGAGGCAGGTCCGAAGTGTTGGCAACGGGCGTTCACAGGAAAAAGTGGATAATACCTGAGCTTGCCGCCCACATTATTATCGAAGCAATTGTGGTGCCGATTGTCGCACAAATTACGGTTGGGATCAAAGGCAAACCTAAAAGGTAGGCAGCAATTGTTCCGGTCCAGACCCCGGTGCCGGGGAAGGGGATGGCGACGAATAATGTTAAACCAATTAATTCCCACTCGGCAATTAATTTGCTCTTTGCTCTGGTTCTGGCAAAAAGCCACTCAATAAATCTGTCAAAAGCAGCAATCTTTCTTAGTCTTTCTGTCGCTAAGTTTAAGAACCAGAGTAGAGGAATAATTGGGATTATGCTGCCTAGAATAGCGAACATGATAACTTTTATCGGTTCAAGTTGAAGCATAATAAGACCAATAGGAACAGCTCCTCTGACCTCAATTACTGGAGTGGCAGAAATGATCAAGATGATCAGTTCTTTGGGCAGGCCTCGCAAAAGTTCAACTAAAAACATTTACTTTTTAAGCCAGTCCATCATGCCGCGGAGCTCGGCGCCGACTTTTTCAATTTGATGATCGCGGTCTTTGGCGCGTAGGGCATTAAAGTTGGTACAGCCCTCTTTATTCTCTTTGATAAACTCACGAGCAAAAGCGCCCGATTGAATGCGACCCAAAACTTTCTTCATCGTCTTTTTTGTCTTCTCGGTAATAATCTTTGGTCCGACAGTGACGTCGCCGTATTCAGCGGTGTTGGAAATCGCTTTTCTCATCCCGGCGATCCCTTGTTTGTAGATCAGGTCGACGATCAGTTTTAATTCATGGACACATTCAAAATAAGCCATTTCTGGTTGGTAGCCAGCTTCCACTAAAGTTTCAAATCCTGCCTTAACCAGAGCGGTGGTGCCGCCGCAAAGAACAACTTGCTCGCCAAATAGATCGGTCTCAACCTCTTCTTTGAAGGTTGTCTCAAAAACTCCCGCTTTAGTCCCGCCGATCCCTTTAGCGTAAGCGAGAGCCACATTCTTGGCTTGGCCGGAAGCATCTTGGTAAACAGCGATTAGGGCAGGGACCCCTGCTCCTTGAGTGTAGGTTTCGCGAACCATAAAGCCGGGGCCTTTGGGAGCTACCATAATAACGTCAACAGTCTTTGGTGGCTTGATTGCTTTGAAGTGAATGTTAAAACCGTGGGAGAACATGAGAGTTTTGCCTGGTTTCATACTCTTTTTGATCGATTCTTTGTAAACGATCGCTTGAAGCTCGTCTGGGATCAACATTTGGATAATGTCGCCAGCTTTAGCCGCGTCAGCCGCATTCATAACCTCAAACCCTGCTTCTTTAGCCCTGTTCCAATTTGGAGTCCCTTCAACTTCGGCAATGATAACTTTTAGACCGCTATCCTTCAAATTTTGCCCCTGAGCCCCACCTTGATTGCCAAAACCGACAATCGCGATAGTTTTATCCTTTAATACACCCAAATCCGCGTCGTTTTCATAATATACTTTAGCCATTGGTTATTCCCCCTTTAATACTTATTACTTATTACATTATATCAGATATCGACGAATTTGTTGAGAAGTGAAATTATTAGGATTTGTTTATGATAATAACGATAGGAGGCAATGATATTTTATGGTTAATGCCACAAGACCGTTACAAAGACTGATCGGTACAACATATCATGCCGCGTTCAATGGTTTTTTTGAGAATAATAGGCGCGTAGCAGTTGATTTGAGATGTTTCCCTTTGCTAATTCGTGATACCAAAAAATTAAAAAAATTATTCTCTTTGACGGGGATTACTGATGACACATCTTTTCAGACAAAGTTAGCACAAATTGGACTGGAAATTGCATCGCTTAGAGCACACAGACGGTTGCTGTTGGTTCCGTCGGGAACAACCTTTAAAACTGGTGAGGTTGTAAATTATCGCAACTATTATGAGCACGGAAGCTTCAAAGTTCCCGGGGAAAGAAAGGAACAAAGGCGGGCTAATGAGAGGTTTTGTATTGTTGGCCGGTCGTTAGGAATCAACGAGGTCATGGTAAATGCTCAATTACTGGCGGCGTCTGATCTGCCGGTATTAATAAGTGGAGAAACTGGAACAGGAAAAGAGCGTCTGGCCCGTTTTATTCACAACGCCAGCTTGCGGGCGGGAGGGGCTTTTGTCGTTGTTGATGCTACCTCAATAACAGAGAGTCTGGCCGAGTCGATATTATTCGGGCATACCCGGGGGGCTTTTACCGGCGCGGTGGCTGAAAAAAAAGGGCTATTTGAGTTGGCCGATCACGGGACCCTTTTTATTGATGAGGTCGGCGAGCTGCCGGAAACTCTTCAGCCGAAGTTTTTACGAGCTGCGGAGGAGCAATCTTTTATCCCTGTTGGGGGAGAGAAGCCGAAAAGTGTCGACGTGCGAGTGGTTTCGGCCACTAACCGTGACCTGGAACAACAAAGGACTAACGACCTTTTTCGAACTGACCTCTTTTATCGGCTTGGCGGGAACGATCCGATTATTATTCCACCGCTTCGGCAGAGAATGGACGATTTGCCGTTGCTGGTCAGGCATGTCCTTGACCGGGAAAGAACAAAACGAAAAGTTTCTGCTGCTGTCTTATCACTATTAGGCGAATACCATTGGCCGGGAAATATTCGAGAATTGTTCCATTCTGTCGGGGTAGGGAGTGTTCGATCAAGTTGGATTAGTTTGGATGATTTGGCTCTGGAAGCTTTTGCTTTGAGGGTTGGAGAGACTGCTCCTGAAGAGAGTGTTGAGCTTAGGGCGTCAGTAGCGGAGGTTAAGAAGGCCAGAATAATCGAAGCCTTGCTCAAGACTGATGGAAACGTAATGGCAGCTGCGGCATTATTAAATACCTCACAACGAACTTTATATAGAAAAATAGGCGAGCTTGGCTTAGTGGCAGAACATGAGCGTATTAAAAGGGAAGCTCAGAATGAGCCTAGCTCCGACTAGCTTTTCTTCGCCTTTGGATTCCTAGGAATATCACCTTTTTGCCCGCCTTTGGCGGCCAAGTAGCCCATTTTAGATATTTTTACTTGACAAAAGTGCAATATTACATTAAAATATGATACTGTAATTGCATAATTTAGGTGAATTGTGAAACTAATTAAGAGGTTGGTTCAAAAACAAATTGAAGAAAGCTGTTTTAAGGGGAAGGTTGTTGTCATTTATGGGCCTCGTCAAGTCGGAAAAACAACCTTGGCAAAACAGATCCTGGCGAATTACGGCTCAGACGGTCTTTATCTTAATTGCGAGATTCTTTCTGTAAACCAGGCCTTGGCCAGACCTGAACCCGCAGCCCTTAAGAGCTATTTTGGCAATCATAAATTGGTGGTGCTTGATGAAGCGCAAAAAATTCCTGACATCGGCCGTGTATTAAAAGTTTTTGTTGATACATATCCTCAAATACAAATTCTGGCTACCGGCTCATCTTCTTTTGATCTGGCTAATATTACAGCCGAACCGTTGACCGGACGGGTCAACGAATTTATTCTTTATCCACTCTCTTTTCAGGAGATCGAGATTGAGCGTGGACGCCCGGATGCCGAAGCCAAACTGGAACAATTATTACGGACCGGAGCTTACCCCGAAGTATTTCTACTGCCGGAGAGCGAAGCGATTCAAAGACTTAATCAAATTGCCTCAAATTATCTATACAAAGATGTCCTGGCTTTTGACAAAATTAAAAAATCCAATTTACTTGTCAATTTGCTTCAGCTGCTGGCGTTGCAGCTTGGGCAGGAGGTTTCCTATCAGGAGTTGGCGAAAAGTCTGGGAGTTAGCCGGCTGACTGTTCAAAAATATATCAATCTGTTAGAGCAATCCTTTGTAATTTTTACTCTGCGGGCGTTTAGCCGCAATTTGCGCAAAGAAATATCCAAAGCGGTCAAGATATATTTTTATGATCTAGGAGTCAGAAACAGCTTAATCCAAAACTATAACCAGCTGACGATCAGGAATGATATCGGCGCTTTATGGGAAAACTTCCTAATCATAGAGCGGCTGAAAAAATGTCAATATGGCCAAATATTTGCCAATCGATATTTTTGGCGGACATATGACCAAAAAGAAATTGACTACATTGAGGAGCAACAGGGGAAACTTTTTGCCTATGAGTTCAAGTGGGGGAGAGGGAAATCTGTTTTGCCGGGAGATTTTGCCGCCAGTTATCCGGGCTCAGAATTTGTATTAGTCAACAAAGATAACTACGGAGACTTTATTTCTTCGCCTTTGGATTCCTAGGAATATCACCTTTTTGCAAAGCGATCTTCCCCGTTCTAACTAGTTCAATTATCCCAAACTTATCCAACAATTTTTGCAAATCTTCGATCTTCTCTTTTTCAGCAGAAACTTCCAGGATCGCCGATTCCGGCGTAACGTTAACAACTTTCCCCTGAAACATTTCTGCCAATTTTGTGATCTCGTTCAAATCTTTCTTGTCGGTAATTTTGACTTTGACTAAGATCAATTCTCGATCGATCGCCTCAACGTCGGGAATATCAAATACTTTTAAAACGTCGATCTGTTTATAGAGTTGTTTAGTGATCTGCTCGAGAACCAAGTCATCACCAGTGACGACAATGGTCATACGCGATACGTTCGGCTTGGCGGTTGTGCCGACAGCTAAACTTTCGATATTGAACCCGCGGCGGCTAAACATGCCAGAGACCCTGTGCAGGACTCCCGGTTTATTTTCTACTATTACACTTATTGTATGTTTCATTTTTTCGCTCCTAAAGGCCTAGTCTATCAACATCTCGTTAATCGCTTGGCCTGGTGGGACAAACGGAAAAACGTTCTCCTCTTTATTAACAATAAAATCGAGCAGCACCGGTCGGTCGGTAATGGACATCGCTTTTTCGAGGGCAGCCTTAACATCTTCTTTTTTCTCAACTCTGATGCCGACCGCGCCAAAAGCTTCGGCGACTTTAACTAGATCCGGATTAGCGCAAAGATTGGTCGAGGAATATCTCTTATCATATAGTAGCTCCTGCCACTGGCGGACCATGCCGAGGAAAGAATTATCTAAAACCGCGATCTTGATCGGCAGCTTATGGATAACCGCGGTTGTCAGTTCCTGAATGTTCATCTGAATACTTCCGTCGCCGGCAATATCAAAAACTGTTTTGCCCGGGTTGGCAATTTGCACGCCAAGGGCGGCAGGGAACCCATAGCCCATAGTTCCTAGTCCTCCCGAAGAGATCCAGGTCCGTGGTTTTTTGAATTTAAAATATTGAGCGGCCCACATTTGATGCTGGCCGACCTCGGTAACAATCAAAGCTTCGCCCTTTGTCACTTCATCGATCATTTCGACAACATATTGTGGTCTGAGGATGCTGTCTTTTTTATAGGTGAGTGGATATTTTTTCTTCCATTCGTCAATTTGTGCCAGCCAGGCATCATGCTTGCCCGCCGAGGCGGGCTTGCCTTTTTCGGGTTTAACTTTGGCCATGAGTTCTTTTAGAATCTCTTTGGCATCTCCGACGATCGGAACATCTACTCGTACATTCTTGCCGATCTCGGCCGGATCGATGTCGATATGAATATGTTTGGCTTTGGGGGCAAAACTTGGCAAGTGACCGGTTACTCTGTCGTCAAACCGTGCGCCAACCGCGATTAAGAGATCGCATTCCTGAACCGCATGGTTGGCATACGCCGTCCCATGCATACCGAGCATCTCCAGGGCTAATGGATCGTTTTCCGGAAAAGCGCCCAAACCCATTAACGTTGTAGTGACAGGAATGTTTAGTTTTCTGGCAAATTCGGTCAACTCTCTGGCTGCTCCGGCCGTAATCACTCCGCCGCCGACGTAAAGAACCGGTCGGGTAGCAATGGCGAGCATCTTGGCGGCGGCTTTGATCTGTCTTGGGTTCCCCTTAATTGTCGGTTTATAACCGGGCAAATTAACTTTGTCCGGATATTTAAATGTTAGTTTATTCATCTGGGCGTCTTTGGCGATGTCGATGACTACTGGGCCGGGGCGGCCGGTGCTGGCGATATGAAAGGCTTCTTTCATGACTCGTGGAATATCTTCGGCCTTTTCCACCAAATAATTATGTTTGGTGATCGGTTGAGTGATGCCGGTGACGTCGGCTTCTTGGAATGAATCGCGACCGATTAATGAAGTGGCCACCTGGCCGGTAATTACGATCATCGGGATAGAATCCATATAGGCGGTGGCGATGCCGGTTATTGTGTTGGTGGCGCCGGGACCAGAAGTGGCTAAACAAACTCCGACTTTGCCTGTTGAGCGGGCGTAGCCGTCTGCAGCGTGAGCGGCCCCTTGTTCGTGACGAGTTAGAATGTGTTGAATATCTTTCTGTTTAAAAAGAGCGTCGTAAATCGGCAGGACGGTTCCGCCCGGATAACCAAAAAGGTGTTTAACCCCTTCTTTTTTGAGACATTCCAATATGGCTTGCGCACCTGTGATTTCCATAAATGAATTTTAGCATAATTTGTAAAAATAGTGAAATTACCTAGAAATTGAACTGATATAACCCTGTAATCATCAATATTTGGAGGAAACAAAATGAGTGGACTATTAATTAATCCGAAACCAAGACCGACCCGGCCTCTGCGTCAATCGCTTCCGGGACAAACTGTTGCTTTTCGTCGCGGGACTTTTTTGCATGGTCGAAAAGTTGACACTGATCAGGGGGGTAGCCAGTCCACTATTTGGCGGAAAATTAATCTTTCCAAGGAGATGGTGAAGCAATTAAGGCGCGAGGGGGAAAAATATGCCGGGACAGAAGCAGGCGAATTTCTGAAGGGAATTCTAACAAGGGCGCATGCATTGGTCACTTCTTTGGATGATTTTATTGTCGGAGCAGTCACTCCGTCGGGGCAAATGATCGAGCTGGTTCGTTCGGAAATTGGGAGCTTATGGAGCAACTGGTGGGAGAAGAAGATAGCTTTCAAGCTGGCCGGTGGTGCGACCGAAAGCGACAGGATTCAGGCCGCTACAGAATTGTTGAGAGAGTCCGAGGCTTGCGGTCTCTTATTGCGCAGCGGAACAGGACGCTTAGACCGCAAAAAGATGGGGAGAGACGAAGATGGCTTGATTCGGTTGGGGGTTTATTATGAGATCAGCCAAACAGTTGTTCAGGCGGGCAATATCAATGAATTTACCGTTCTCGACTTGTGCAGTAAGATCCGGGCGCATGGAATGAGAGTTTCTTATCGAGGGCATCGGTTCAGTGAGGATCAGGTGGCCAAGGAGGGAGAGCCGGCTGTTTCCCGCTCTGCGCTAAAAGATCTGGACGCGATCGAGGAAATTGCCACAAAGATAATTGAAAGGAGCTTTAGTGAGGCAAAAAAGAAAATTGAAGAGGAAGGACGGGCAAAAAACCTTTCTCCCTCTTTGATAGGGGCCGATGTAGAAAGACAACATCAGGCGCAAATGGCCAGGGCGTATAGTAATCTGTTTTTTAATTTATTGGGAGGCTATAGGTCAGCTTTAACATATTGGTATAAATTGCCACCGGAAGGGAGGCCTGTTTTGGCCCAATATCCGAAGTTAACCATGATATTGGAAAATTACATTTTGGCAATCGGCAGAGAGATGCCAACGATCCGCCTGCGACCTCGTTTTGAAAGCGCGACTGTCTTGGCTACGGGGAACAATGCGCTGGTCGGTTTTGCTTCTTAGTTTGGGACGATTTTGAAAATAAGTGAAATTTCTTGGAGTAAGTGGCGAAAGATATTTGTCGAAAGAATGAATTTAGGAGGAAAAGAAAATGGCAATTTCAAGAGTTGGTTCATCTACTGCTTCTTTAAGCCGGCAAGGAACAGGCATCTATAGATTAAAACAGCCTAGGATCAGGGACTTTCGGGGTGACCCAGAAGGATTTGTCCTGGCTCAAAAAGCTTGGAGAGAAAGTGAGTACACTCCTAAAGAAATTGCCGATGCAAAAGCTGCCAAAGCAGCGCGCTTAGCAAAGGAAAACCCGCCAAAGACATTTGAAGCGTTGAAAGCAAGTTTGCCTGAAAAAGCAACCACTGAACTTGGTGAGGAAATGGAAAGGGATGCCCGAACTGGTGGCTTAAGAGGTTCCGAAGCAGATGAAATACCGGCAGGAGCAACTCTTGATCCAACGCCGAGTGAAGCTGGTGGAACAACGACAATGAACCCGAAAATGAATGACGACGGCTTTCCCAGAACTTAGTTAATTATTGCAGAACCGCTCCGGTATTTGCCGAAGTAACCAGCTTGGCATAACGAGCCAGCCAGCCTGTTTTAATCTTATGATTTAATGATGTTAAAGATTGTTTTGACAAAGCTAAGATATTCCGAGCATTCTTTTTCTGTTAGAGATAAGCCGCCTGAATAAAGGCCGACATTTCTGTCCTGCCTCATTTTATTGCCCAGCACCAACAGATCTTCGTCTTTTAATATTTCCGACATTCTTTCCAATATTTTAATATGATGCCCAACTTTACTCCGCACTTTATAACCAGCCTTGGCGATTAAATAAAGGCCGGCTTTCAATAATGCGTCATAAGAAAATTTGAATATCACCTCATTAATGTCTGATTCGTCGGCGATTTGTAGGTCGCGTTTGGCAGAGGCCAGTAATTGAGCCAATTGTTCGGCAGAAAAAACAGTTTTTTGGAAGTCTTGCGGGTTAAAACTATTCATAATAATTCGATTAAGTCGCCGCTGAAAATATTTTTATAAAACTGATCTTTCTTCATTTTTTGCTTCAATTCCTGTTCGCTGATGTTAATCGAATTAATTTCTCTGCCAATCTCTTTTTGTAAGATATTGATTCTTTTCTGCAGATCTAAAACCGAGTGATTGCCGACAACCAGTAAATCAATATCGCTGGTCGAATCAAATTTATTGCTGGCATAAGACCCGAAAATGTAAGCTTTGGTGATGCCCGGGGTGACTCGGACAATTTCTTTGAGCTTGTGCTCTAGGCCGAAGGTGGTTAAGAAGATCTGGCGATAGTGTTCTAAAAGAGGGGATTCATTATTAAGTGAAAAATAACGTTCCTGGCCCTTATAGTCGCTTATAAGAAGACCTTCTTTTTCCAATTCTTCCAGTTTTCTGTGCAAGTTTTTTGGGTCAACGGACAGGATTTTAGCCAGTTCGTTTATATAGTGTTCGGCTTCCTGATTGAGGAAGAAATAGTCCAGTAGCTTGACCGTTATCTTAGATTTGAAAGAAATCATATGTTATTACCATGCTTATGGTATAGTAATACCATAACGGTGTAACCGTGTCAACTGTTATCTGAGAACTGCCCCAGTATTTGCCGAAGTAACCAGCTTGGCGTAACGTGCCAGCCAGCCGGTCTTAATCTTCGGTTCAGGTTTTTTCCAGGCAGCTTGACGTTTGGCAAATTCCTCAGTTGAAATGTCTAAATCCATTTTCCTGTTCGGAATATCTATTTTGATCGTGTCTCCCTCTTTAACTAAGCCGATCGGTCCACCTTCGGCCGCTTCGGGCGAAACGTGTCCGATACATGGTCCGCGGGTGCCGCCGGAGAACCTACCGTCAGTAATTAGGGCGACATCTTCGGATAAACCCATCCCGGCAATCGCCGCGGTTGGTGATAACATTTCCCGCATCCCCGGACCACCCTTAGGCCCTTCATAACGGACAATGACTGCGTCCCCTTTCTTAATCTTATTATCCATGATCGCTTTCATGGCTGTTTCTTCAGAATCAAAAACTCTCGCTTTGCCGGTAAAGGTCAACATTTTTCCGGCGACAGCCGCTTGTTTGACGACAGAGCCGTCGGGAGCGAGCGAGCCTTTGAGAACCGCAATCCCACCTTCTTTGTGATACGGATTATCGAGCGAGCGGATTACATTGTTGTTTAGAACTTTTCCTTCTTTGGCTAATTGCTTTGTATTCTTGCCTGAGACTGTTGGATTATCTTCCAATTTATCTTTCAATACATTTAATGATGCTTGGACTCCCCCTGCGGCATCAAAGTCTTCCATAAAATCTTCGCCGCCAGGTCTCAAGTTGGTGATATGCGAAACTTCGCGGCTGATCTGATCAAATAAGTCCAAGGTTATTTCGATTCCCGCATCATGAGCGATTGCCGGAATATGTAGAGCGGTATTGGTCGACCCGCCGAGGGCCATATCCATTCTGATAGCGTTACGGATGGCGGCCGGGGTCATTATTTTTCGGGCGGTAATATTCTTTTTTACCAGTTCAACTATTTTGAGTCCGCTCTCATAAGAGAGCTCTTTTTTTCTTTCCGATAAGGCGAGTGTTGTTCCACAACCAGGCAAAGACATCCCCATCGTTTCGGTGACACAATTCATCGTGTTGGCGGTGTAGAGCCCCTGGCACGAACCGGCGCCGGGGCAGGCGGCACATTCAAGGCTCTCTAACTCTTCCTTGGTTATTTTACCTGCTTTATATGCTGCCAGAGCCTCGAACGTATCACGAACCAATGATAAGCGTTTGCCTTTGTATTTACCAGAATGCATCGGGCCGACTGTGACGACGATGCAAGGGATATCCAGACGTCCGGCGGCCATCAACATCCCCGGCGTAACTTTGTCGCAAGCTGTTAAGAGGACCAGTCCGTCGAGTTTGTGAGCTTGAGCGATCGATTCGATCTCGTCGGCAATCAATTCTCTTGAGGGTAATGAGTAATGCATCCCCGAGTGGCCCATGGCAATCCCGTCGCAAATTGCCGGCACGCCGAAAACAAATGATTTCCCGCCCGCTTCTTCAATCCCTTTTCTGATCAGTGGTTCCAGATCTCTCATGGTGATGTGTCCTGGGACCAGGTCGGTATAAGAAGAGGCGATGCCGATAAAAGGCTTGTCCATATCCGCTTTTGTTACTCCGGTGGCATACATCAAGGCCCTGTTAGGAGTCCTTTCCAAGCCTTTTTTTATTTCGTCTGATCTCATTTCTCTTCCTCCTTAAGTATTTCTGAAATCCATTTAAGTGCTCCTCGAGCCTCGTGAACCCCTTCGTGGATCTGTGGTTTCTGGGCCTTTTTCCCCAGGCTCATTATATATGCGAGTCGGCCGGCCTTGGTTTTAATATGGGACAGTTTTGCCTGTTTGAGGACATCATCGCTCATAAAAGGGATAATGCCAAATGCGCCGATCCCTGAAACATCGATCATTATTTTCTCCTATTGAGGGGGCAAGAGCGTAACCAGCTCGTCCACCTTCGCCTGCTCAAAAAAATATCTAATATGCTTTTTAAACTTTTCTATGTCGGCTGTCCCGCCCGCTTTTTCGTCGACCGAGATCTTGTTCTCTTTTTGGTCGAATTTATAAACATGAAAATCGGCTTTGTGACTTTTTTGGATAACCAGGACCCAGTGGCTGCCATCGATCCCCAGGGCCATTTTGCTCCCGTCGGGGAGGGCAAATTCTTCGCTTCGAAAGGTGATAGTGCCGACAAAAGTTTTGTCCAAAAAGTCGACTTTTTCGGTGTATTTGGCTATTGATGGCATTTGTTTCATTATTATAGTGCAAAACCCTATAAATGTGAAATTGCAGGCCTTTTTTGTCGATAAATATATAGGAGGACCAATTATGAGTCTCGGTTCGTACGTCCGCGTAGCCAGGCATTACATTGGGCAAGCCTTGCAAAGTAAGGCCAGCTTGAGACGAGAGATGACAAAAATTATGGCGGCGCGTGATGCTCACACAGATAAGTTGAGGGCTCTGGCTGAGCGTGACGGCTTAACCGGTCTTTACTCCAGAAAAATTTTCTCCGATCGACTAAACGAAGAGCTCCGACGTGCCCGGCGTTATGGTGGTGATTGCGGGCTGATCATGTTCGATTTGGACCATTTTAAAAATATTAACGATTCTTACGGGCATCCGGCCGGTGATAAAATACTTCGTGCGGTAGCTGATATCTTAGCGCAACAGATCCGTTCCAGTGATATTGCGGCCAGGATCGGCGGCGAAGAATTTGCCGTTATTCTGCCGCAAACAGACAAAGCAGGCTCTTTGGCCGAAGCAGAGCGCCTCCGTGGACTGATCGCTGGAATTGCCAGAGAGTATGGCAATGTTACTCTGCGTGTGACTGCCAGTTTTGGGGTTGCCGCGTTTGCGGAAAATGCGAAAACAATTGAAGAATTAATGTCTTGCGCTGATCAAGCTCTTTACGATGCAAAAAATTCGGGTCGCAATCGTGTTGTCGCTTCAAATCAAACTACGTTAGCGGTGGCTTCGTGATTGGCCAAAAAATTACCTGAAATTTTCTCAAAAAGTATCTGATAAGTTTTTGAGAGGAGTAATGATGAGCGCTGGAACAATACCTGCAGGGCTAGCAAGAATCTGGCAGACCGCCAAGCATCAACCTGAAAGGGTTAGGGCCTCTATGGCCAGGACGCAAAAAAAATCGTTTTCTGCCGGAGCTTTTTTACCTATCGAACTAATTTCCGATCCCGAATTACGTGTTCTATTTGAAAATCATACTCAACATCATTCACGAGATCATACTGTTCAACCACAAATTATTGAAGAGAACGTTCTTTTTAGAGTTGTCTGCGAAACATTGGGCTGGTCGGTTGAGCTTTTTCACTCCGACTCTCGTTCGGACATTCCTGATAGTATTGCAAAAGAGCCGATCCCGCGTGCTCTGGTAGCGGCAATCATTCTGCAGCAAACTTTTCCGACCGACCCCCGTGATTTTGAGCAGGGGACCAAGGGGTGGCAGATGGCCGGAGATGTAGCGCCTCGAGAATATCGTCAGGGAATTTATTGGGATAAAGGAAAAGATTGCGTCGTTGCCAGAACAGTTGGTGGACATCGATTTCAGCTAAAGGGGACAAACTTAGTCGAAGCCGCAATAATTTTACCCAAGCTGCACGATATGGCGCGAATCCGATCTCCGCACAGGGATAGTATTAGCGTGAGAATCGGTAAGCATGACGAGTCGATTACCGGTTCATTTTCAGAGGACTATGTATTTCACCTCACAATTCCCTGGTCAGGGGAAGAAAGATATCCCTCCCTGTTGGAGCGGTCATTTGAGCAGGCTCTGGTTAGCCAAAAAGAGGTGTTAAAAAAGCGAGACCCTCTCTGGTTTTTGCGCAAATAGATTCTAGTATTTCCGCAAAAACTTTCTAATTCAGTGAAATTTCTCCCTAAACCCCCCGATAAAAAAGTG
>JBDRIF010000049.1:0-11596 GCA_043816125.1 bacterium | reverse complement strand
CTTTCTTATTGAAGAACTTGGGCTGGATTATTGGACTTTTACCTTGATAATTACAGCTGCTGTAATTACTTCTTTTGTGGGGCAGAGGTATTGGGGCGATTTTGCCGACAAGTATGGCAATATGCGGATGGTCCGTCTGGCAGCGTTGCTCATCGTCCCTGTCCCTTTCGCCTGGCTTTTGTCTGTCAACGTCGCTTATTTGTTCGGTGTTCAATTAGTTGCCGGATTTATCTGGGCCGGATTCAATCTCTCATCAATTAACTTCATTTATGATGTCGCTGTATCCAATAAACGTGAGCGTTGCATCTCCTATTTTAATGCTTTGTCCGGGTTTGGTTTGGGGGCAGGAGCTTTGCTGGGCGGCTATTTATATCGTTATTTGCCGCCAGTACACGGTTCTAAGTTCTACACGTTATTAATTATTTCCGGTGGGCTGCGCTTGCTTTTTGGTCTTGCTTTGTTGTTATTTACCAGAGAGGTTCGCAATGTCCAGCCGATCCGCACCAGAACATTGCTTTATGATATGTCGGGGATCAGGTCTATTGGGTTGTTAAGTCGAGAATTGTTGTTTAGGCCGACGAAGGATCAAGGGGCAAAGTAAAGACTATCTTGGTCCCTTTCCCTTCTTCACTTTCCAGTCGGATAGTGCCGCCCATAGCAGTGATTGCTTGTCGGCAAAAGGCCAAACCGAGACCGGTTCCGCTGATATTTTCCCCCTGATGCTTATTAACCCGATAGAATTTCTTGAATAAATCGTTTTGCTCCGTTTTTGGTATCCCCGGTCCCTGGTCAATGATACATATTTCAAGGTTGTGGTCGTGTTGCTCGACCTTGATAATGATCTTGGAATCCTGTTTGCTGACCTTAATTGCGTTACTTAGCAGGTTTACGAAAACTCTTAATAGTAGCTGTTGATCGGTTAGTATCTCCTTTGTTTTGGATCCTTGTTCGACAGAGATGGCGACTTTATTGTTCAGAGCCCAGACTGATACTTGGACGATGGCCGCATCCAGCAGCTGCTTAATGTTAATTTTATCTTTCTGAATAATGAATTTACCATCTTTAATTTTGGCCATGTCTAATATGGATGTAACTAAGGTCTGTAGCCGTTGATTGGATATCTGTACCATTTCAATAAGTTTTTGCCAGTTGTTTTGGTCAGGAGTCTCTTTGATCATATCGATGGCCATAGAAATGTTTACTGTTGGGGTCCGCAGGTCGTGGACGATAAAATGCAGATACTCTTCTTCTCTTTTCTTTTGTTCTTTGATCTTCGAGATCAGGGAGGCAACTGCGCAAAAAATGCCTGCTCTGATCAAAGTGTTCCAGAGCTCAATGTGAGAAGGAATGTTGTTGGCGAAAAGAAAATAGTTAACCCAAAACCAGATTATGGCGCTGGTGAAAGCAATTGTGAGCCCTGAATAAAGATTGCCAAACCAGCTGGCCAGATAGACCGGGAGGAGATAAAACAAAGAAAAGCTGAAGATGGGGCCCGAAAAGTAATCGAGAAAGCCGATCAGACTTGTCAGAAAGAAACTTAGAATGAATATGTCGGCGTTTATCCTGATCGGTTTTGGCATAATTCGAGTCCAGTATACTGGGTGGCAGACGACAATGCAATGAAATTCGACTGAAATTTATCATAAACATTTGCGAAACATTTAAGTAGCTTAAGGAGGAATAATCATGGCAACAGCAGTATTAAACCGTTTGGTAACAAGTTTGGATATCGGTGGCGGGAATTTTAGAAAAGGGATTCATGAAGTTGGCGGCCAGAGGCCCAGATTGGTTTCTCTGGTCAGCAAAGAATTGAAGTTCAATAGTCCGGCGCAAATGATTGGCGCGTGTGCCAGGGCTTTAACTGCCAGGGAGCTTGAAAGCCAGCGGACTGTTGTTGTTTCGGTCGCGGCCGCACTAAAAGAGGGGACCGGCGTAATCAAGAAATTGACAAACCATCAGGCCTTAGAAGTAAGAGATATCCCTTTTGGTCCAGAGTTGTCTAAAGCTTTAAGTAAAAAAGTTGGCAGAGAGATCGAAGTTGTGGTGATAAATGATGGAGTGGCCGGTGGTTGGGCAGAGTTTAGCCCGGAGGGGGCAATGGCTGATTTGCCAGAGGGCTCTTTGGGAATGGCTTTGATTATTGGTAATGGAGTAGGCGGTCGTTTATTCCGCAAGGTTGGATCGGGTATTGAACCGGTTGTTGGTGGATTTGAGCCGGGGCATTTTGCGATCCCTTTTAGTATAATGGAAGAGCTGGAGATCACAGGTTATTATGGTTTTGATGCTCAGTGTGGGTGCGGCATTACTGGCAATACCAATAGGAAAGAATCTATTTGTTTGGAACGTTTGATTAATGGACCGGAGATGGGGAGATTAATTGGCCTGGTTATGCGGGAGATAGTGGGCAACCTGCCGATTGAAGAGATTCTTGCTAACCGGATCGTTCAGCATGTTTATGCCAAGCTTGGCAAACCTTTAGATAATAGAATCCGTCCTTGGACAGCAGCGGATGTTGTTTGGCAGAATTTTGGTAATGAAGATGTGACTGCGGTGCTTCAAGCCACTCAAGGCCGGGAGCCGGTGTTAAAAGATTTTCTGCGTATCCAGGCAACGTTACTTGCCCACCGGCTGGAGGTTTTACAGCGCGCTTTTGATGATCAGGGACCTATTACTTTTGCGTTTATTGGCAGTGTCGGACATTACTGGGGGGAGTATTTGATCCCTCATTTACAGGCAGCTAGTGAAAGTTTGCGCGGGGTTGCGTACCGCCAAGTTACTGACTGGGCCGAACAGCCGCAATACAGAGTGGGCAAATTGCCACCGCATGAAACCAATGTAGTTGGCAATCTATACTACCTATTGCACCACGAAGCGCAAGCTTGATATACTTATTTTAGATATGGCCCCATTGTCTAACGGTTAGGACGCGACCCTCTCAAGGTCGAGATAGGGGTTCGATTCCCCTTGGGGCTATTTCATCATTTGCGAAATTGGAAGACACAATTAATGTTGCTGTTAATATGATAGTTCGCCCCAAAAATTATGATATCCGAAAAATTAACGTCCCAGTCACTCACATCAATTGACGAGTTTGTTAATCCTATCTGCTTGGGCGCATGATAATGTTCGTCAGATACTATTGGATATTCTGTATAAACAATTATTCCAGGAGCAGTATCTACAAAACTGCCGCCAATCGTACTGCCGGCTACAACCGCATTGACCTCTGCGGCAGTCGCTTCTCTAATAGTCTCAGCTAGACGGATCATCCATTTGTAATGAACAGTTGTTAAGAGGCCGGCTTCGTTTGTAATTAGCTTTAAAGAAGGGAAAACAATCCCTTCAGTGCTGCCGATTGATACAATCCTAGCTCCTTTAACATTTTTGATAGTATAAGTATCCCAACCGCTGACTTCGATTGTGTATGTCCCCGAAGGGATTACTTCCGGGGTAACGAAGTTGGCAGAAGATGCTCCACCAGCTATCCAACCATAATTTGAAGCGCCGGTTGTAAGAGCCCCGGTGCTGGATGTCGTGCCAGATCCCCCGGCAGTATAAACTGTTTGTGGATAGGTATGTGTAACTGCCGTGCCGGCATCCGGGTTATTGTTCCCTTCATTCCCATAGAGGACAAATTGATAGCTTTCCGGTAAAGGATAAAAGTCGTCATTATAATCATTCAGCATCCTGGTAACTTCGCCGGAACTCCCCCCCCAGGCGGACATAGGGACCAATATGGCAAAGCGATAATATTTATCTTCGTCAAAATCAAATTCTCCGTTGCCATCCACATCTACATTGGTAAAGGCAACCATCGTATCATCTACGCTGCCGTATAGATTTGCTGTGGCAGTGTCCATGCTGACGTCAGATAATAACTCATCAAGCAATATTGAAGGAGTGGCTTCTAGGCTGGCAATGTCGACTTCTATAGTTCCCAAGCTGGTTTCATCTGAAGCAGGGTCAATTAGCGGGAGAGAGTCCCAGTCAACTTCTGACTGGCGCAAGTAGCCCAAAAGGGTAATTGTTGAGCCTGTTTTATTATAAAAACCGATGGCGTAAGGAAAACCACTGACCACTTCTAAAGTAAAGCTGCCGGTGCTAGATGGGGTGGCGCTGTATTTTTGACTGTTGGAGCCAATAGCCACTATGTGTGTTACAGATAAACCTGAAGCCGCAGATATTCCCGAGCTGGAAACAGTACCGATTGTGCCTGTAATGGAATAATTTGTTGAGGTTGAATCTGAACTATTACTATTGACTTGTGCACAACCATAAACATTCACCAATATCAATGGCAACATTACCACACATAAACCAATCAATAAACGAATTGCTTCCTTTTTCATATCTACACCTCATTTGATCAGATTATAACACAAAGGTTTATTAGTTTTCACTTCGATGTACAAATAGGGGTTCGATTCCCCTTAGGGCTATTTCTTTATTTCGATTGTGTAGTATAATTCTTCTAATGAAAAAACTAATCGTCTCTTTAGGGTTTTTCTCCCTGATAGTGATTTTGTGCTGCAGTTTAATTGGCTGTGGAAGTTCCGGGGGGACGGAATCGGTTGCGACAACCTCGACAACCCTCGTGTCAGACTCAACAACAACGACGTCAACAACAACTTCAACTTCTAGCACAACGACCAGTTCCACAACATCAACTTCTTTGGAATATCGACAAGCAATGCGTGATTTTGTGCAGGAGATCAGCAGTTATGCCAAAGGGTTGTCCGATGGTTTTATTATTATCCCGCAAAACGGACATCAGCTGATGACTGATGATGGGGAAGAAACAGGAGGCCCTGCGATAGACTATCTTGCCGCAATTGATGGGGTGGGCCGTGAAGACCTGTTTTACGGCTTTACCAGTGATAATGTCGCTACTCCGACGGCCGACAATGAACCGATGGTCGCCTTTATGGATATTGCGGAAGAAAATAGTGTTGAGGCTCTAGTGACCGACTACTGTTCGACCGAATCGTATATGGATGATTCATATAGCCAGAATGCTTCACGCGGTTATATCTCCTTTGCTGCAGATCAGAGAAACCTGAACAATGTCCCCAGTTATCCGTCAGATCCATATAATGTCAGTTCCGATGAGATTACTTCATTAGCTGGAGCCAGAAACTTTCTCTATTTGCTGGATAGTAGTGAATATGCTTCCAAAGCTGACTTCTTAACCGCGGTCCAGAATACTAATTTTGATCTTCTTATTACTGATCTCTACTATGCAGGGGAAGAGGAGCTTAGCTCATCTGAAGTTGCCAGTTTAAAAGTCAAAGCTAATGGTGGAACGCGTCTTGTAATTGCTTATATGAGTATTGGAGAGGCGGAAGATTATCGTTATTATTGGGAGAGCGAGTGGGCGACGACTCCTCCAAGCTGGCTGGCTGCAGAGAATCCCGAATGGCCGGGGAATTATAAGGTCCGCTATTGGGACTCGACTTGGAAGGCTTTGATTTATGGTAATTCTTCTTCGTATCTAAAGAAGATCCTTGATGCCGGGTTTGACGGAGTCTATCTAGATATTATTGACGCGTTTGAGTATTTTGAAGAATAAGCCATTGTCTTTCTAACGACTTAGACATGTTATAATTTTTATATGGTTGAATTGTTATCCCCAGCAGGCAACTTAGAAAAACTCCAAACCGCAGTTAGGTTCGGAGCTGATGCGGTTTATGTCGGAGGAGGGGAGTATTCTCTTCGAGCCTCAGATACTTCTTTTAGTCTCAAAGAACTCAAACAAGGCATTATTTTTTCTCACGAACATCATACCAAGATTTATTTAGCCCTCAACATCTTTGCTTTTGATAATGATTTGCCAAAAATGATTAAATATCTGAAGCAAGCAGTTAAATTAGGGATCGATGCGGTTATTGTTTCTGATCCTGGTGTTATTAATCTTATTAAGGCGCAAAAGATAAAAGTAAAAATCCACCTCAGCACTCAAGCGAACACTTTAAATGCCGAAGCGGTCAAGTTTTGGCAGAAGCAGGGGGTTAAACGGATTGTTCTCGGACGGGAATTGACCCTTAAACAAGTAAAGGCGATCAAAAAAGCGGTGCCGAAAATGGAATTAGAGCTTTTTGTCCATGGTGCCATGTGCATGTCATATTCTGGTCGCTGTTTGCTCTCCAAACATATGACCGGACGGAGTGCTAATCGCGGTGAGTGTACTCATCCTTGCCGTTGGGAGTATTATCTGAAAGAGAAGATGCGACCAGACGAAGAGTTTACGATCGAAGAAGATGCTCGCGGGACTTATGTGATGAATTCAAAGGATCTCTGTATGATTGAGCATGTTGCAGCGATGAAAAAAGCCGGGGTAGATTCATTTAAGATCGAAGGGCGGATGAAATCGGTTTATTATGTTGCGGTTGTGACAAAGGCCTATCGTGAAGCCTTAGATTCTAAGCGATACAATCCTCAATGGGTAGCCGAATTGGAAAAGGTTTCCCATCGGACATATTCTACCGGTTTTTATCTTGGTGAAGATGATCGGGAGAATCAAGCGAGTAGTAAGTATGTGCGGGATTATTCTTTTGTCGGCGTCACCGGGAAACATGACTTGAAGGCGGGACGATTGGAAGTTTTTGTCAGGAATAATATTAGGGAAGGGGATGAATTGGAAGTGGTGGATCCAGGGGATCGGGATATCAAGTCTTTTGGGGTTATCAAGATTATCAGGGATACCGGAGAAGAGATCCCGCAGGCGCATAATGAGAATCATGTCTGGCTCGAAGTCAATATTCCTGCTTCCGTTAATCCTGAGTCGTTGCTGCGTAAGTTACTTGTAAAGTAAAAAGAACAACCCGCTAAAGATCATCAACATCCCAAAGTAATTAAGTGGTGAGAATCTTTCTCCTAAAATGAAATATGACATGATTGCCACAAAGATAAAAGCGATCGCTGATAAGGGAAAGATCATCCCCAGCTTGAACCACGACAACATGTAGATCCAGAGGAAATATGAAGTAGCCAATAGTAGCGAGCCGACAATAATAAACGGATTCTTGATCATCTGAAAAATTAATGGCAAGATATCTTGCAATCCTCTAATCGTGAATCCTCCGAGTTGTGTCGCCCCCGACTTTAAAAGGATCTGACTAAAAGCGAGCATCGTCGTATAGATCAGAAGCAGTACCATTAAGTTTTTCATAAGAGCACCTCTTTCATGGAATTATAAGGCAAAATATCCTCTTTTGAAAGTGAAATTTTTAGTATTACGTTACGAAGTATTTGGGAGGAAACATGAGTGCATTCCCGCTAATTACTGCAAATAGAAGGGCCGCACAGCCCAGATTTTTTGGTTTGGAGGTCGATAAGAAGCTCTCCCGGCCAAAGGAGAAGCGATATATCACTCCGGAAGCGTATTCACTTGTCTGGGAGCTGGATGATGTGATCCAGCATTTGTCGACTTCCGGATTAGTTGTCAGCAGGAAATCGGCGATAATCGAACTCCCTTTGCCGGGGATTTGGGTCAGGACTTACAGTAGTGAAATTGAGAAGCCCAACCTAAGGATCTTGGTTTCTCCCGACCAACGGCTTGATCTGGCGGCAAAATGTGGATTATCCCCGGAGCTCTTTGATGCCGCAATGTTCCTGGTTAAAAAAGGGACACTGAAAGGCGGTTGTTTCAAACTGGTTGTCAAATTGTTGCATCAGGAATTATTGGATCCGGAATGGGCTGCCAATCTGCAGGCCTGGGCCAAAGGGGAGAGAGCGACAATTGAACCTGCATCGATTCCTTGGACGGCCTTTGCCGATAAGCGGATTGGGATCCCTGGTTTTCCCCACAGTTTTGGCATGAATAGCGTCAGTGCCGGCAGCTCTGGTCTTTTCAGCTTTGAAACACAGAGGCGGCAAAGAATAGCCCGATTTGAGATCGGTGGGCAATCTGCTGTTTTTGAATATCACGATGGAGGTTTTGTCCGACTCATGAGCCGAGTTGCTGCCGGACCGAGCGTATTTACTCATGCCGATTTCGACGATATCAATGCGTTGTTCGGTCGTGATGTGGCGAGCGGCACTTCGATGTTTATTGCCCGGACCAAAGCGCCTAGCGGATTGAGAATCGGATCGATTCGCGGCGTCCCTTTTAATGTTATCAATTCCAAAACCGTTTTTTTTAAGGCCGGCGATACCTACTATTTTGAATTAATTCGCGACAACGGCTTTTTGATTGTTAATTGTTATTTGGATAAGGACAAGAATAAATCTTTTGGTACTGCCGAACTTAGACTCGATGCTTTTGGTTTTCCTGAAGAAGCAGATTACAAGGTTAAATTGGTCATTGGCGAATCCCAGCAGAAAAATAGGGCTGGTGAGCCGGCTGTGATACCAAACTATGACCGGCAGCATTTTATGGAATTTCTGTTGGGCAACAATATGACTGGTAAACGGCAATATTCTTTTACCGTTGCAGCCAATGGTAAAAGTGGACGGGAGATAACACTGGGCCCTTTTTTAAAAAAACCAATGGTCTTAATCTTGCCCGAATTTGACTTTGTTGTTGAAAACCCTGAATTTGATGTCGTGGCTGTCCGAGACGGCCAGGCGGTTACTTTTGATGTATATCTTGATCAAAACCGTGAGCAAAAAATTGCTGACGGCCGGGCCGCTCTAAATGATGACGGCTATTTTGTCGCCAAAAGATGCACTTTGTATGGAGTATTGTCATAAAAACAAGGAACCTTAACCCCTCAGCCTGGTCCTTAAAACATCACCAGAGAACATACTTCTTCAATTCCTGGCCACGAGCCAAGGGGGTCGTTTCAGCGGCGACAACTGTTACTACCCGCGGGGCTGTGATGTCTGTCGATTTGGCAGATTTAGCTCACCCGGAACCATACCAACTTGATATTAGTCGTGTGACTGGTCGGTCGGCGAATTTCTGGCACTGGCATTATGGCCTTAGCGGTGGAGATATTACCGGCCGACAGAGATCTGGCAGCGCTAGAAACTTTATCCGGCAATTGATCTCAGCAGGGATTGAAAATAATCCGCTGCAGCTTAATTTTGTCGGCCGCACCGATGAGCAGGGGCTGGTCTATTTTCCTCAAGAAAAAGAACTGATAGCCTTGCCCTCTTTTCGTGGCAGAAACGATGTCGACCAGGGGCGAGACGTTCTGGTGGTCCCTCACAGGTTTGGTCAAGAATCATTTGTCCTGGTCTATGACAAAGCCGGCAACTTCTTACAAGAAGTCTCTTTTGACCCTGTCTTACGCGGCTATTATTTTGACCGGATCCAAAAAAGTCCCGAAAGCAGAGAATATGTTGTGGCCCTTAGTTCCTATGGAACAGGCCGTCGAGGGGTTCTGGGAGACTATGAATTCTTCTATGCCGGACGAGATAATTTTGCTCCACATGCCGTTCTGGCCCGGTTCGATAAGGGGTTGGGACTGGAGGCTGTCTTCTCTCTCGGCCGGAAACTATTGCCGCACTCAACACTAGAGGAGAATCAAGTAATATTTGGCGAACAATGTGCGACGAAAATCGGCTCAGCCGGTAAAGTCCCCGTGACGACTGTTCAACGTGAGGCCAGTTCGTCTCAGGCAAAATTATACTATTTTGTTTTTGGCGGGAGTGATAAATATTATTTTGCCCTAGTGGATGTGGCAAAATATGCTCTAAAGTCAAAATATGATGTTTTGGGCAATGAAAAACCTACAAAAGTCAGAATAGAAGAGCGCAATGGAATCGTTGTTGCCGCTCATGTGCCGCTGGGGCGAATTCCGTTTGTTTTGATATCTAAATGGGACCCGAAAACAAAGTCTTTTATATTAACAGCCAGTTCGCGCTCACAGGTAGTAAAGAAATATTACGATGGTTATTGTCTTTTAGAACAATGGCCGAGCAGGAACCAACAAGCCGGGGAGGGGATCTCATTGTCTGGAAAATCAAAATGCTTAAGTGTCTTGCCTTTTGATTTTGAGCCGCAAGAAATGTCGGCATTAATTTGTAATGGCGAGGAGCTTTTGTTTTATCGCGATGCGCCAGAGTTGACCACTCAAGAACAGAAGGTGGTTCGACAGATTGTGATGGTTAGAGAAGGTTTGCGAGTGGCCAAAAGGGATTTTGCCCAGGCTGCCGAAAAAGCAAAAGAAGGGGCGGCAATCGTTGCCGAGCTGGAGAAAAATATCTTAGAAGCCGAAAGTCTGGAGCCGGCCTATCGTTCATATCTGGCCGCCTTTCTGCTTGATTCCTCGGAGTTAACGGACCAAGCGGCCCCGAAATATTTAGCCGAGGCAATGAGATTGCGTAAGTTGATCATGCTGCGAAAACGGCATCTGGAACAGAGGGAGAGTTATCTTGATTTCTTAAACAGTAATCAGTCGAGATGGTTTGTCCCTAATGTTGCCCTTCGTTTACTGGCTCAGTTTATGGGGAGTGACAATCACAATTCAACCTCATTATCCTATTTCTTTGAAGTCTTTTTAGGCCTGGCCGAAGGGCGTTACACGAAGAGAGGGGAGACGATTTTTAGCCGGGCATTGACCTGGCTGCCCGGGATCATTTCGGAACGACAACCTCAATTTGCCCGGGCGGCCAATTTGATGAAGAAGTCGATGGCGATTATGGCGGCTGATCCCGGGCTAAAGCCCCTGGCAACATATTGGCAAGACTTTTTGTCTGATCCGGCCCAAACGAAGCCGTTAGATTTCGCTCGTCTGTTGGAGGAGCGACCGGGAAGAAATATTGTCCGGCAGCCTGTTGTCGATTCGTTCCTCGAATCTGAAAGTGAACTTGTTCTACGAGAATGTCAGACTTTGATCTCTGGCTGGAGGAGTATGGATAGGCGAAGTGCCCTGGCGAGAACTCTAGCTGTGAAAACGAGATTACATCCGTTGGTAGAAGCGGGGGCTGTATCGAGAATGAAATATATGGAAATAATTGTGTTAAAGCGGAACCTGTCAAGAAAATAATCTTCGACTGATTTATTTGTCTTCGAATATCTTCCTATAGAGCCGCTCATCTTTGATCTCTGGCACAACTCCGGCAAATGTCTGAATGTAATTAAGTATCTCTGCGGAATATTCAGGGAATTCGGTGACCACATTATTGACCAGCCCCAACAGGCTCTTATGATTTGTTGGATTATAAGCGAGGGAATTTACATAACTCTCATTGGCTTTTGCCCGATTTCTTATCAAAGTGAAGAATCTCCCCTGAAAATAGTAATATTTTGAAATAAGTGAGTATTTTAGTCCCGGCTTGAATTTCTGAAAAGCATCAAACAATGTCATCTCTGCTTCGGAGGAGATGCCGTAAATAGTATTGGGGGCATAAAGTTCTATGCACTCGATGTGGAGCTGACAGATCAGGTCGTAGTAAGCTTCTACAATAAGTTGCTTGGATTCCGATTCTTCTTCGACCGATTGGGCAACTTTGAGCGCATTTCTGAGAAACTTAATCGCTCTCTGCGGTGAGCCGGCGTTATAGGAGATTCTACCGAGCCGTAAAGATCGATTCTGGATTGAGGCGGAGGCGAGGCTAGCCGACAAAATTAGTATTGAAATCAGGATGAGGGAGAGACTTCTTTTTATCAACGCCCCTTAACCATTTCCTTGATCTTCAAGAGCGAAAC
>JBDRIF010000048.1:0-10769 GCA_043816125.1 bacterium | reverse complement strand
TGTACCAAAAGATTGGCAAGTAGCGGCTTTGGATGTGCAAGTAAGAACCGGGATTGAAGATATTGAGAGAAAACCTCGTCAGGCGACAAAAGTGTCAAGGCAGGTTGCTGTCATAAGAGAGAAGGCTAAGGCTAAGCTTTTTGAAATAAAGGAGCTTGAGCAGGCCCATGATCTTTATTTGGAGGCCTTTTTGTTAGATCCGACGAGAGAGATGTATTTGCGGCAAGCGGCAGAAATAATGGATCTACTCATTGTCAGAAAAAGACACATTGAAAGAATGCCTTTGCATTTAAAAGAGTTAAGACTGGCGTTCCCCCCTGAGCTCCGTGATAAGAGGCAAATTGCCGTACGGTTGATGAAAGTAATCGGGAGTGGAGAGCATAATCCTGATTCTGCGACTTATTTGTTAGCCGGATTAATTGGCTTGGCTGATGGGAGATATGATGGGGAGCGAGAAATCTTTGACAAGATTAAATCGCTCTTAGCTTATATCTTGGCTAGAAATGGTGGTCAGGGAATGGCTGAGAGAAGATTTGTTTCTGCTTTGAAAAAAATGTCCCATGATCAAGCTTATAAGCTTGAGATGGCCAGGCTCTGGGCTTACCCGGAGTTTGGTGAGAACCGTTTATTTTGTCTGGCCAGAAAAGAGCTCGGTTTACCGCGTAATCTGGCCCAGGCTATTAATCTCGTAGAAATATGGGAGACTGAAAAGAAACAATCTGAGCAATATTTTTCCAACCTTGTTCGGGGAATGTCAGAAGCAGCGGCCGCAGCTTTGCAGGTTGAAGCTGGAAAATTGACTGCAGAAAAAGCTGCTAGCAAGGCGGCGGCAGAAGCAGCGGCTATAGCCAAAGCGAAAGCGGCTACCAGAATGCGCAAAGGTGTTGATGTTGAAGATCTGATTTGCCGTGCTGATCGGCTTTGTCAGCAAATCGTTCGCAATGAAATAAACGTT
Organism: bacterium; assembly: GCA_043816125.1. Classification (GTDB taxonomy): domain Bacteria; phylum Margulisbacteria; class WOR-1; order O2-12-FULL-45-9; family O2-12-FULL-45-9; genus JBDRIF01. The sequence continues at coordinate 9,814 of JBDRIF010000048.1, read as the reverse complement.
GTTGATGCCGCAAAAGAAATAAAAGCGACTATGTCTGCAATCGTGGAATTAAGAGGTGCTTATGGTGCAGGGGAGGTCGTTTTAGTTAATGGACAGGTTGATCGTCTTTATAGTGCTTGGTCGCGACTTGATCTTCTGAAGAGGCGAGCCAAGTCTGCTTAAGTCTCAATTCTTTATTTCTGCTATAATTTATTTTATTAGGGCCTGTGGCGCAACTGGATAGCGTATCAGCCTCCGAAGCTGAGGGTTGTGGGTTCGAATCCCGCCAGGCCCAAATATTAACTCTTGTGAGAATTTTGGAAATCTTATATAATAGCTCAGCGGCTTATGAAGAAAAATATTAACCAACTTCGAATACTAATCCTCCTGGCCATTGTTGCGGTCTCCGCTTTCATTATTATCAAGATCCCTTTTACTCTGGGGCTCGACCTACAGGGGGGTACTCGGCTTGTGCTCGAAGGACGACCAACTGCCAAAGTTCCATTAACAGACGATGCGATGATCGGCGCGGTCGCCGTTATCCGTAATCGGATCGATGCCCTCGGAGTTACCGAGCCGTTAATTCAGCGTAAAGGGAAAGAACATATTGTTGTCGAATTGCCGGGAGTCAAAGATCCCGAAAGAGCGATCGCGATCATCGGTGATACTGCTCTGTTAGAATTTGTCGAATCAGAATGGGCCCCGGCAGATAAGAGCCGGCTGACAGATGCTAAGGTCAAAGAATTCTACGGCCCCGAAGCTTACATCGATACTGTCGAATTTGTCCGCAATGGTGAAATTGTCCGCGAACGTCCTATTGTTTTAAAGAGTGTAGCGCTTAACGGTTCGATGCTCAAAGGTGCCTGGCCCGGCGTTGATGAATATGGAAACCCTGTTATCGATATCGAGTTTAATGCCGAAGGGGTCGGTAAATTTGCCTCTGTTACTGCCCGGTCTGTCGGGAAACCGTTGGCGATCGTTTTGGATAAAAAAGTTATCTCTGCCCCCAATGTGCGTGAGCCGATCCCTTCGGGCAAAGCCCAGATCTCCGGCGATTTTAGTATCGAAGAAGTTCAGGATTTGGTGATCAAATTAAAAGCCGGGGCTCTGCCGATCCCTGTTAAGCCGGTTGAGACGAGGATTGTCGGCCCGACTTTGGGCAAAGATTCGATTGACCAGAGTAAGTTTGCCGGCCTGATCGGTTTTGTAATCATTGCCGCTTTCATGATCCTCTACTATCGCTTGCCCGGTTTTCTCGCCTGCATCGCTCTGGGAATTTACGTTATGATTGTACTGGCTATTTTATCTCTAATTAACGCGACTCTGACTTTACCCGGGATCGCCGGTCTCCTTTTATCAATAGGTATGGCGGTCGATGCTAATATTATTATCTTTGAGCGGCTCAAAGAAGAATTGCGATTAAAGAAATCAATTAAATTGTCGATTGAGACCAGTTTCAAGCGAGCCTTTTCGGCAATCCTTGATTCCAATATTACAACAATTATTGCCGCCGGGACCTTATTCTTCATCGGTACCGGATCGATCAAAGGCTTTGCTGTTACCCTTACAGTTGGTATTGTTGCTTCGATGTTCAGTGCTATTGTAATTACCAGGATGCTTTTAGATATGGTTGTAGATGGGAAAATCCTGACTGAGGCAGACAGTGGGTTGGTGTATAAATAATGATAAATTTTGTCGGTAAAAGAAGAATTTGGTTTATTTTTTCCGGGTTGCTACTTATCTTGGCCTTTGGGGCCTTTATTTACAACGGCATGGTCCGGCAACAATTAATGAATTACGGTATCGATTTTACCGGCGGAACCATGATTAACCTTAGGTTCGAAGAGCCGATCGAAGAACAGTCGGTGAGAGATGTTCTGGTCAAAAATGGATTGGAGCAGAGTATGATCCAGAAGTCGGGAGAAAATGATATTTACATTAGGACGGCGGAGATCGAGAGAGAGACCCGCTTGAGTATTATTGCCGACCTCGAGGAAAAGTTTGGTGGCGTTGAACTTTTAGAAGCCGATACGATCGGACCGGTCATTGGTAAAGAATTGCGGACTCAGGCCCTCTGGGCGCTCTTAATTGCTTCTTTCGGAATTATTGTCTATGTCTCGTTTCGTTTCGAATTTAAATATGCGGTGGCCGCTCTGTTCGCTTTATATCACGATGCGATCATTACTACCGGAATCGTCGCCTTGCTCTGGCGCAATATCGAAACACCGTTTGTGGCCGCTATCTTAACCATTATGGGGTATTCGATCAACGATACTATTGTGATCTTTGACCGGATCAGGGAAAACAAGAAAAAATATGCGCACAAAAAGAAAAAATTCACCGAGATTGTTAATATTAGCGTTAATGAAACTATGGCCCGCTCTATTAACACCGTCTTAACGACAGTTATTATTGTTTTGGCGGTTCTGTTTTTTGGCGGCGAGACGTTAAAGGACTTCGTCCTAGTATTATTGATCGGTTTTGTTGTCGGGGCATATTCTTCTATTTTCCTGGCCAGTCCGATTGTCGCGGTCTGGGAATCTAAGGAACAGTGAAGTACCTCCTGCTGGGGCTCATTCAGGGGCTGACCGAGTTCTTACCGGTCTCTTCTTCCGGCCATCTGGTTATTTTTCAAAGCTTACTCAATCTCCCTAACAGCATCGCTTTTGATGTAATTGTCCATCTGGCAACCGGCTTGGCGGTGGTTGTTTATTTTCGCCGCGATATCTGGCTCTTGCTGACCGAAGGGCGAAAAATGCTCGGGCTGCTGATGATCGGAACGGTTATTACAGGGATCATGGGGATTTACTTTAAGGATTATTTTGAGAGTTTGTTTTCCTCGATTGCGGCGGTCGGTTTCTTTTTGCTTTTGACCGGTGTCGTTATCTTGCTGGGAGAGTGGTTGGGGAAGGGGAAGCGAAAGATTGATCAGATGAATATTTGGGATGCGATCTTAATCGGTCTGGCTCAAGGGTGTGCGATTGCGCCTGGGCTTTCCCGTTCCGGCACCACCATCTCAGCTTCCTTAGGCAGGAATTTAGACCGGACATTAGCGGCCAGATTTTCTTTTCTCCTTTCAATCCCGGCTATTCTCGGGGCCGGTTTAATTCAATCCAAAACTATTATCAAGGCCGGAACAATGGGGATCGGGTTTGCTCCTCTCATTATCGGCTTTGTGGCTGCTTTTGTGTCGGGTTGGCTGGCGATCAAGGTCTTTATGAGTATTATCCAACGAACCTCCTTACGTGTTTTTGCTTACTATTGTTTTATTATCGGTTCCCTGGTTCTCCTTAGTGCTTTGGTGACTTAGTGGCAATCCAGTCCTTTGAATTTATTATCTCCTCGGAAGAAGCCGGCGCGCGTCTCGACCATTTTTTGGCAGCAAAACCCGGGGTGGCACCGAACCGCTCTCAAATAAAAAAGCTGATTGAAGATGGGGCTGTTACTCTTAATGACAAAACGACCAAAGCTCATCATAAATTAAAAGAGAATGATCAGATCAAGATCGCTGTGCCCGAACCTAAAACGTTGGAAGCTAAGCCGGAAAAAATTCCTCTCGATATTGTCTATGAAGATCAGGACTTAATCGTTGTTAACAAGAAGCGAGGTTTGGTTGTTCATCCGGCGGCGGGGAATTATACCGGGACGTTGGTTAATGCTCTTCTTTATCATTGTAAAGATCTGTCGGGGATCGGCGGGGTGATCCGGCCGGGGATTGTCCATCGTTTGGATAAAGATACTTCCGGTTTGATCGTGGCGGCCAAAAATGATCTGGCGCATCACGCTCTGGCCGAACAATTTTTAAACAAAACGATTACAAAGGTTTATTTAGCTCTGGTTCACGGGGTGATCAAGGAAGATGAGGGAAAGATTGAAGGAGAGATCGGTCGCCATCACAAATTCCGTAAAAAAATGGCGGTCGTTTCCAAATTTCAACGATTTGTGAGGGGGAAAGAGGCTCTTTCTTTATATAAAGTGATTGCCCGATATTTTGAATACACCCTGGTTGAAGTTACCTTAAAGACTGGGCGAACTCATCAGATTCGTGTCCATTTAACATCCATTGGTCATGCGATCGTCGGCGATAAGCTTTACGGTCACCGGCGGGAAAAGTTCAACGTCCCCGGACAGTTATTGCATGCGACCAAACTCGGTTTTATCCATCCGCGCAGTAAAGAGTATGTCGAATTTAAGGTGCCGATGCCGCAGGATATGTTGAGAGTAATTAGTATATTACAAGGGAAGTAAAGACTCCGACCACCGAGGGGAGCCCGACGATTAGGCTCGATTCCAGGCTATCAAAATTTATCCCCATCAATTTAAGCAAGAGTAAAATTGCCAGGCCGGCAAAAAGGCCGGTTCCCGAACCGAGAATAAAATCGACTGTTTTGGAGAACGATTTCTTAACACTGCGTAACGGGTCCGTGGTCACTTTGGGGAGGGCCGGTTGAGTTGATGGTTGTACTAACCTAACAATTGTCATTGTTCTCTCCTAATTCTTTATCGGGTGGTTTTCTAGGAAATTTCACTTATTCCTGATATAATTTAAAAATGCTTTTAGCGATAGATATCGGGAATACCAGTGTTGTTTTTGGCTTATTTTCAGAAAAAAAACTGGTCCGCCAATGGCGTTGCCTAACCGGCAATATAAAAATACCCAAAATATCTGCTCCGATCACATCTGTCATTGTCTCCAGCGTTGTCCCCGGTTGTAACAAGAAATTGAAATCAGAAATAAGAGATCGTTTTGGCCTTAACTCATTCTTTGTAACTGCAGAAAATATCCCTGAACTAATAATCAAGGTTCGGAGCAAAAAAGAGGTGGGGGCCGACCGGGTTGTTAATGCCTTAGCTGCCTTTTCATTATATAAGCAGGCTTGCATCGTGATCGATTTTGGTACCGCTACGACTTTTGATGTGGTTTCTGCCAAGGGTGAATATCTTGGTGGAGCCATTGCCCCGGGGATCGAACTCTCGCGGGAAGTTTTGCATTCTCAGACGGCGAAGTTGCCCCGAGTGGCAATAAAAAAGCCCAAGTCAATTATCGGAAAAGATACTGTGTCTGCTATGCAAAGCGGATTAGTCTACGGGTATGTGGCGATGGTTGAAGGGATGATGAAAAAACTCCTTAAGGCCTATAGGCCCATAGGCCTAAAGGCCTTAAGGCCAAAGGTGATTGCCACCGGTGGGTACTCCCCCTTGATTTGCAAGTTGACGTCGGTTGTTGATAGAATAGATTTGGATCTAACGCTAAAGGGATTAAGGATAATAGCAGATGATATTTAATTGGTTCAGAGGAAATGACCTCTTTTATGATGAGGTTTTTCGCAAACTTAAACAGAGCAATGTGGCCTATTTAGTTGTTGGCGGAATAGCTGTCGCGCTGTATGGGGCGGTACGGTTGACCAGCGATGCGGATATAATTTTGGAGTTAAGCGTTGAGAATGTTGAAAAATTTATCAAGGCAATTGGCGAGCTGGGGTATAAGCCCAAATTGCCGGTAGACCCGCAGGATTTCGCCAATCCGCAAATAAGGGAGAGTTGGATCGAAGAGAAAGGAATGAAGGTGTTCCCCTTTTGGCATCCGGATCGGCCACTGGAGATAATTGATGTTTTTGTGCGCAACCCAATTAATTTCCAGGAGATGGATAATGAAAAAGTCGTGAAAAAAGCGATGGGCCTGGAGGTTCCTATTCCTTCATTAAGACATCTGATAGAATTGAAAAAACAAGCTGGACGGGATCAGGATCTGAAGGATATTGAAAGATTGGAGATGCTTCATGGTAAAACTGAATAAACTGGATTTCGAAAAAGCTGCTGAGTATCCTCCTAGGGAATATCGCGATATTTCTGCAGTTGATGTTCTGAGATGGCTAAAACAGGCCAACCTATTCTTTGCAAAATTCTCAACTGCTGAAGAGCTGTCGCGTCAAAGCGAACTGAAAATAAGGGGAAAATAAATGACTGATGAAATACATGATTTATTAAAAGTAAGGCGGGAGAAGTTGGACGATATCCGGGCTAAGGGGGTTAATCCTTTTCCTTATACCTATGAGCAGACCTCACACGCGGCGGAAGTCCTTTCTCAACATGCCGGTCTGGCGGAGAAAGAGGAGAGCAAAGAACAGGTTTCTGTGGCCGGTCGGATCATGACCAAGCGCGGTCATGGCAAGGCTTCATTTGCCACTATTCAAGATCAGAGTGGTCGGATTCAGATTTATGTCAGACAGGATGTTATTGGCGAGGAGAAATACGATATCTATCGGAAGCTTGATATGGGGGATATCATCGGGGTCAAGGGACATGTTTTTAAGACAAAAACCGGCGAAGTAACCGTTAGAGTTGAAGAATTTACTATTCTTTGTAAATCGCTTCATCCTCTGCCAGAAAAGTGGCATGGTTTGCAGGATAAGGAATTAAGATATCGCGAGCGTTATGTTGATTTAATCGTTAATAGTGAAGTCCGCGATGTTTTTCAAAAACGGAGCCAGATAGTTTCATTATTTCGTAAAATATTAGAAGCGAAAGGTTTTCTGGAAGTCGATACGCCGATCTTGCAGGTTCTGCAGGGTGGAGCTGCGGCCAAACCGTTTAAAACTCATCATGAGGCTTTGGATATGCCGTTATTTATGAGGATCGCCCCGGAACTTTATCTCAAACGCCTAATTGTTGGTGGTTTTGAAAAGGTCTTCGAAATGGGACGGGTTTTTCGTAACGAAGGAATTTCTTATAAACACAATCCGGAGTTTACTATCATTGAAATCTACCAGGCTTATGCCGATTATAACGACGTGATGAAGTTAACTGAGGAGATGATTGTGACTGCCTGTCAAGAGGTGAACGGAACTCTTAAGATCAAGTTTAAAGAGGAGGAGATCGACTTAACTCCGCCGTGGAAAAAGATTTCGTTGACCGATGCGCTCAAAGAATATGGGGTTGATATTGAGGGAAAAAGCGAAAAAGAGGTTCGGGCTTTGGCCAAGAAGAAGGGGATCGAAGAGGCCGATGAGATCGGTTTTGGAAAACTGATCAATACTCTTTATGATAAATTTGTGGAAGCCAATTTGCGGCAGCCGACCTTTATTATTGACCATCCGATCGAAACCTCTCCGTTGGCTAAAAAACATCGTTCTAAAGAGGGGCACGTGGAGCGATTTGAGCTGATCATTGCCGGGATGGAGCTGGCCAATGCTTTTTCCGAGCTGAACGATCCGATCGACCAGAAAGAGCGCTTTACCAAGCAGGCCGAACTGAAAGCGGCCGGTGATGACGAAGCTGAGTCGATGGACGAAGATTTTTTACGGGCTCTGGAATATGGGATGCCGCCGACCGGTGGATTAGGAATCGGGATCGATCGCCTGGTGATGATTTTGACCGATCAACCTTCGATCAGAGATGTAATCTTATTCCCCCATATGCGCCCCCTGTTGCGCAGTGAGCCGACCGAAGGGGAAATCGAAGTCTTGGACAAATGAAAGTAATCGAGGCGCTGCAACAAGGCGAACCGGCCATATCATTTGAGTTTTTTCCGCCCAAAACAAAAGCGGGAGAAGAAAATCTTTATCTAGTCCTCCGCGAACTAAAAAAATTCCAGCCCGACTTTGTCTCTGTTACCTGCGGAGCTCTCGGTTCGACTCACGACAAAACCTTTAATTGGATTAAGCATATCAAGGGAAAGGCCGGCTTTGAGCCGGTTGCCCATCTCACCTGTGTTAATGCAGATCAGGATGATCTCTTGGAAAAAGTTGTCCAGTTAGAAGCTTTGGGGGTCGAAAATATTCTTGCTTTGAGGGGGGATCCGCCGGAAGGGAAGAAGGAATTTAATGTTGAAGAAGGTTGTTTTCAGCACGCCAGATCACTCGTTTCTTTAATTAAGGGTCATTCCAAAAATATTTGTGTCGGGGTGGCCGGTTATCCCGAAGGGCATATCGAATCGGTTTCGCTGGAGCAGGACATTGTATTTCTTAAAGAAAAAATCAATGCCGGAGCCGATTACATAATTACTCAACTCTTTCTGGATAATCGCTACTTTTTTGATTTTCAAAAACGATGTCAGGATGCCGGAATAACTGTGCCGATTATCCCCGGGATAATGCCGGTCACCAGTTTAAAGGTAATCAAAAAACTAACGAATATGTGTGGCGCCACGATTCCGGAGAAGTTGTTGAAAGATCTGGAGAAGTATAACGGAGAAGACGAAGCAATTCGGACTATTGGTGTTGAGCATGCGGTCAGCCAATGTCAGGAGCTATTGGAAGCCGGAGTTCCAGGGTTGCATTTCTTTGTGATGAATCAGTCGGGGCCGATCTCCAGGATAATCGGTAGACTGCGCTAATCCTCACCCCCAGGTTTCCATTAATTGACTAGTCATTCTTGGCCGCCCCCTCTCCATTTTCAATGCAGAGGGGGGATGCTTTTTGATAAACAAAAAAACTTAACCCTTCTCCGTCAAAGATGGAGAAGGGCGGATAGGAACAAGCAAACAATTAAGATGAGCCCGGGATGAGGGTTAAATTCTCCCCCCAACCGTAATCTCTGGAATCCTAATCGTCGGCTGCGCGTCGCCAACCGGGGCATGATCGTATTTACCGCAAACACCAGACTGAAATCCGAGGTCGGAGCCGACCATATCGATTATTTCCAGAATCTTGGGGCCGTTGCCGATTAAGGTTGCACCGCGGACAGGGTGTTTAATTTTTCCATTCTCGATTAGATAGCCTTCTGTTACTTCAAAAACGAAATCGCCGTTGGTCACATTCACCTGACCACCCCCCATCCCTTTGACCAATAGTCCGTTCCGCACAGAATTTACAATCTCTTCCGGGTCCATTGTGCCGGGGGCGATAATGGTGTTGGTCATCCTCGGTTGTGGTTTGGTTTGAAAAGTCTGCCGACGGCCGTTCCCTGTCCGTTTCATATCTAAAAGTGTTGCGTAGTAATGATCGGTCAGATAGTTTATTAATATTCCGTTCTCGATTAAAACGGTTTTTTGGCCTTTACTCCCCTCATCGTCAAAAGATAAGGTGCCAAAACGGGTCGGTAAAGTTGCATCGTCAATAACTGTGATCAATTCGGAGGCGACTTTTTGGCCGATCTTGCCGGCATAGACCGAGGTCACTTTGTAAATAAAGTCGGCTTCGAGCCCATGACCGCAAGCTTCGTGAATTAAGGTCCCGCCGGCTTGGGAAGAGAGAACAACCTGCATTTTACCGGCCGGAGCATGCGGGGCATCGAGCATTTTGATTGCCCGTTCGGCCGCTCGGGCGGCATATTTTTCGGGTGGATATTGTTCAAAGAGCTCAAATCCGACCGTCCCGCCGGGGGCTTCGTAACCAGTTTGCAAAACCCCGTTTTTGGCGGCAATTACGTTGATAAAATATCTTGTTCTGATCCGATTATCTTCGACATAATGGCCTTCCGAATTAGCGACGGTGATCGACTGGTTACTGTCGGTATAGCGGACAATTACTTGTTTTACTTTGTCGCCAAATGAGCGGGCAGTTCGATTTAATATTTCAACTTGGGCGGTTTTATCGTCCATTGGAACCTGATTGGGGCGGTGCTTAATATTTAAGCCTTCGGTGGAGACTTGTGGTTTGAGGCCTATAGTCTTATGGGCCTTTGGGCCTTTAGGGATTGAATCTGATATTTTGAGGGCGGCCTCTCTAAGTGAAGCAAAACTGGTGTCGGATGTGGCGACATAAGCGGTTTCATGGCCGTTGATCACCCGGATGCCGGCCCCAATTTCTGTCCCCGAAGAGATCTTTTCGATCTTGTTGTCTTCGCAGGTTACGGAGGTCTCTTTCGATTCTTCAATAAAGATATCGGCAAAATC
>JBDRIF010000047.1:0-3748 GCA_043816125.1 bacterium | reverse complement strand
GACCTCTCCCTCTTCTCTTTTGTCGAATGGTGTCTCTGGGACGCCCTCAACGACATGACCGACTATCAATACAACCTTAACATCGGCGAAACAAAAGTCGAAGACAATATCATCTATCACCTGGCCCGCTATCGTGTCGAGCAAAATCTAGTCGGCTATTTTGGCTGTGCCAACGTCAAAGCCAAAGGATTTGATACCCAACGCCGCGATTTCATGGGCAACTACGGCGATTGGTCTAACCCGAGAGCAGTTGTTGAAGGTAAAATGAATAATTCCATAGCTTGCGGCTGGTCTCCGGTCGGCGCTCAAAAGTTTGATTTTAAACTTAAAGCCGGCCAAAGCAAGACTTTTGTATTTGTGCTCGGTTTTACCGAAGATATTAAAGTCCCGGTCAAGAAGCTGGAACAATTCAAAGACCCGGAAGTTGCCAAAGCCGAATTAGCCAAGCTAGCCGAATATTGGGAAGAAAATTTAAGTAAGTTCTCTGTTCAATCCGAAGACCCCGAACTTGATGTCATGGTCAACGTCTGGAACCAGTACCAGTGCCGCACAACCTTCAACTGGTCACGCTCGGCCTCTTATTATGAATCGGGGATCGGCCGGGGAATGGGCTTTCGTGATTCCAACCAAGACACCCTAGGTTTTGTCCACATGATCCCGGAAAAAGTAAAAGAACGGATCATCGACCTGGCCAAAAACCAGTTTGAAGACGGCTCGGCCTATCATCAATATTCCCCGCTAACCAAAAAAGGGAACGGCTCGGGCTACGGCGACGACCATCTCTGGTTAACAGTCTCAGTTCCGGCCTACGTCAAAGAGACCGGCGACATCCGCTTCTTAGAACAAGAAGTCCCTTATGTCAGCGGCGAAAAAGGGACGATCTATGATCATTTGGCTCGGGCGATCAATTTCTCGGTTACCCACCTGGGACCACACGGTCTCCCCAAGATCTATTTTGCCGACTGGAATGATTGCTTAAACCTGACTCACAATAATGAGAAGGCCGAGTCGGTGATGGTCGCACAAATGGTAGTTTTAGGGGCCAAAGAGATGATCAATATGGCCGAACTGATTAACAAAAAAGACGATGTCAAGAAATTCACCAAGATAGCCGCCGATATGGCGAAAAAAATCAACAAAATAGCCTGGGACGGCAATTGGTATATGCGCGCTTTTGATGAACAAGAAGAACCGATCGGCTCAAGCCAAAACAAAGAAGGCCAGATTTACCTGGAAACCCAAGCCTGGGGCGTTATGTCGGGGACGGCGGAAAAAGACCAAGCCCTAAAGTGCATGGACGCGGTCAGAAAGAATCTCTGGACCAAACACGGAATCATCCTGATGACCCCACCCTACGAAAAGTATATCTGGAAGTACGGTTCAATTTGCGTCTACCCACCGGGCTTAAAAGAGAACGGCGGTATCTTTTGCCATCCGAATCCGTGGGCGATGATCGCCGAATGTATGCTTGGGCGGGGTGATATTGCTTATGAATACTACAAAGCGATTCAGCCGGCAGCCAGAAACGAGATCGCCGATATTCACAAGACCGAACCGTATATCTACTGTCAGATGATCGCCGGCAAACACCACAAAGACTTTGGTGAAGGAAAAAACTCGTGGTTAACCGGTGCCGCCTGCTGGAACTTTGTCGCCGCATCGCAGTGGATTTTGGGTATTCAACCGGAATATAACGGGCTAAAAGTTGATCCATGTATCCCTAAAAAGTGGAAAGGCTTTTCCGTTAAACGTGTTTTCCGTGGCAACACCTATTATATTACGGTCAGAAACCCTGAAGGGGTATCCAAAGGGATCAAATCAATGACCCTGGACAACAAACCGTTAAAAGACAATCTTATCCCAACAGAGAAAACAACAGGCAACGAACATCACATTGAAGTGATAATGGGGTAAGTGTATAATCGCCTTATGACGCGATTGGTATTCTTTTTGTTTACTATTGCAATTTGCGCATTAGTCTTTATCGGTTGTACTCAATCAATTAGCAATCTCCCCGCCACAACCACCACAACTTCCGAACCTGCGGGTTCTGTGAGTACCACTACCAGTACCAGCAGTCCCGGTTCAACCTCTTCAAGCACAACAACGACAACAACTACAACCTCATCGACCACAACCGTAACCCTTGGTTCTGTTCCCAATAGTATGACTTTAAACACTGACGGATTTTCCGAAGGAGGTTATATTTCTACCCTCTTCGCTTATACGGAGATCACTGGCGGCCAAAACAGTTCTCCCGGTATTTCCTGGGAAAGCGAGCCCGCAGAGACTCAATCATTTGTTTTTACTATGCGTGATACCTCTATGGAAGCAGAACTTGGCGAAGCTGTTTATCATTGGGTAGTGATCAATATTCCGACCTCTGTCACTTCAATCGAGGACACAGCAAGTGCCACTACCGATTCCTACAAAGGAGCAACTATGCCGGTCGGTTGTGTAGAGATTAAAAACAATGTCAGTAACCTGGTCGGTTACGAAGGCCCCTGGCCCCCCACTGGAGAAAAACACTTGTACACTTTTACTCTTTACGCTTTAAATACCGACAGCGTCAGTTTAGAGGCAAATACGGTAATATCTGAAGCCCTTTTTGGCAACGCAGTTTATCCTTACGTGCTGGATTACGATGAAGTTCATGCCTGGTACGACGAAAACGCCGGCTACTAAGACTATTTGACCACCATGGTACCGATACCAAGGTTGGTGAAAATTTCTAAAAGCATAGCGTGAGGAACCCTCCCGTCGATAATATGAACACTATGGGCACCATGTTTTAAGGAATGAAGACAGCATTTGACTTTTGGAATCATTCCGCCGGAAATAACCCCCTGCTTGATCATCGATTTAGCTTCTTTACTGGTAAGTTTCGAGATCAGCTCTTTGTCTTCACCTAAAACTCCGCGCACATCGGTAAACAGCATTAGTTTTTCGGCTTTTAGATGCTCGGCAACTGCGGCCGCGGCAGTATCGGCATTGATATTGTATGATCGGCCACGAGGACCGATTCCAATTGGCGCAATAACCGGAATATGCCCCTTTTTCATCCAGCGCCAGAGGACCCGACTGCGAACTTTAACCGGATGTCCGGTAAAACCGAGATCGACATACTTGCCACTTTCGCTTAAGACCCAGCTTTTACGCGCCAAAATCACACGCCCTTTTTTGCCGTAAAAACCTTTTGCTTTGGCTCCGTTTTTTTTCAAGAGCGCGACAATTTCCTGATTGATTTTTTTGCCCAAAACATGCTCCACAGTCTGCATTACTTCTTTGGAAGTGTAACGTAGTCCTTGCACAAAGCGGGTTTCGATTTTGCGTCTCTTTAGCGCTTTGCTAATCGCCGGACCACCACCATGGACAATAATCGGGTGCATCCCGACATATTTGAGGAGAACCACATCACGCAAAAAACGTGCCTTCAATTCATCGTCGATCATCGCCGACCCGCCATACTTAATGACAACTATTTTGTCAAAGAAATCGATAATATACGGCAGAGCTTCGGAGATGGTGGTCGCTCGCTTCAGTGCATGTTTCATGTATGGTACCTGGCGTTGATCGTAATGTAACCCTCGGTCAGATCACAGCCCCAGCCGGTAACAGAGCTCTTGCCGGCTGCCAAATTAACAGTGATTTCATGATCCTTCTCACCCATTTTCCAGTTATATTTAAATTTACTCCAATTCACTCTCGCCTTTGTCGCCCCAATCGCCTGCAGGATTCGGCCAAAATT
>JBDRIF010000046.1:0-3253 GCA_043816125.1 bacterium | reverse complement strand
TTACCGCATAATTGTTCTTGTTCTGACTGAGAAAAATCTCTGATTTAGCTTTGGCAACGTTGTCGGTGTTTTTTAGATATTCCAAATGTGCTTCGCCGATATTTGTGATAACCGAAACAGTTGGCCGGACCAGTTCTGTCAGCTCGGCGATCTCTCCGAGTTGCTGCATCGCCATCTCAATGACTGCAAACTTGTGTTTCTTTTGTAGTCGAAGGAGGGTGAGGGGGACGCCGATCTCGTTATTAAAGTTTTCAATTGTTTTCAGGGTCGGTTTGGACTGTGACAGAATCGAGTGAATCATATCTTTGGATGTTGTTTTGCCGACACTGCCGGTGACCCCGATGATCGGGATATTGAATTTGCTTCTGTGCCAGGCGGCGATCTTTTGCAGCGCCCTGATCCCGTCTTTGACATCGAGGACGATGGCCCCTTTGGCTAAAGCTGCTTTGATGAATTTGCGGCCGTCGTGTTTGTCTCCCTTGATCGGGATATAAAGTTCGCCTTTCTTGATCGTGCGGGAATCAATCGAGATACCGCTGACTTTTGTCGCTTTTTTGCCGATGATGCACGCTTCGGGGAGCAGTTTTAATAATTCTTTAACCGAAAACATTATCTTGATTATAGCAGAGATTTATCTTCTAATTAAGTGAAATTTGCGGCTTGATTTAGCGATAATATTTCATGGCTGAATTTAGAATACTCGGATTGTTAAGGCGCGCTTTATCTAGCAGGCAACCGACTGACCCTTTTGCCAGCTCTGCGGCGATGCGGGCGGTGCGTGAGAGAAGAGTGGCGATGGGGCAACAATTGTTATCTTTGTATGGGCAGGTTATTACTCCCGAATTGGCGGAGCGACATATTATTGTCGAAGTTGAAGATCCTCTGGGCTTACATGCTAACCCGAGTATTAGATTGTCTGCCGTAGCCAAACTCTTTCCCGATTGCCGGATTTCGATTACTGGAAGAAAAAGCCAACCTGATGATCAGTCAGACTTAAGGAACATAATGCACATCATGATGATAGAAGGGCAGGTTGGCGATCGCCTACTGGTCAAAATTGATGGTCCGCGGGCGGCTGAAGCGCGGCAGGCTCTGGTTGCTGCGATAGAACAAGAAACGGATGACTTTTGTCGGATCGGGTCTGTATTGTCTTATGTCGATTTGCAGGCTCGTTTATATGGGGCGGCCATAGTCAAGCAAGCGAGTGTACCGAGAGTTCCGGTTGCGGAGATCGAGATACTTCCGCCAGGTTTTTATCAGGGAAACAGCAACGGGATCGATCGAATTATCCCAGGAAAAGCACTGGTATTTGATCTTGACGCAGAAGTGGCAAAAGGCCAGGCCGCTCTTCCGGAATGGGAAGGGGGGAAGTTAATCGAGACACGGTTATTTGCGGAGGCTGTGGAAGAAGTCAGAAGTTATTATGAGGAAGATATGCGCCGCCTCCCCGAAGCAAAACGGACGAATAGTGTTTTTGCCAGGAATCTGGCGATCCTGGACAATATTGTTGCTTCAATCCATGAAATGATCGTTAATGATGAAGTCGGGACCGGCAAGGCCATGGATATTTGGCTACAGGCCAATTATCCCAATGATTCTCTCAATCGGGAAAATACCTGGAATGTTATTAAGGATGTATTGGCTGTCAGATATGATATTTTGACCCGTCTTATTAGTGAGGCCGATCGGGTGGAAGGGGCAAGTTTGGTATTTGCGACTTCAACTCTTAGCAATTTAATCGCCAGTCGTCTTGTTCTGCTCAATGAAAGGGTTAGAGCAGTTGTGACTGAAAATCTCCTCAGGACAGATTCTCATCAGGCGATTATATTAGCTGATGCCGATATCCCTCTAGTCACAAATTTACAAGGGATTCTCAAAAAAATTAAGGGGGCCGAAATTATTTGTGTGGATAGTGGAGAGGGGGTTGTTATTCTTGATGTCGATAGTGAGGCGGCAAAAGCTTATGCGACTCAAAGGATAAAAGAATTACAAGTTGTGATCGAGGCGGTTCGAGAAGAAGGTCTGGAAAATGTCAGGACAATGGATGATTATGCTGTAAAACTACAGACAAATGTTGATTCCGTTACTGCGGCGTTTGGTTTTTCTGTCGGATTGTATCGTACGGAATTTGATCTGATTCGTAATTTGCTCGGCCGCCTGCGGCAGGAGCCACCCAATTTGGATGAATTGGTAGAAATGTATTGCACTTTATTAATGGCGTCGCTTGAAGGGGAATCCTCAAGGATTGTTACACTGCGCACACCTGATTTTAATCTTGGAAAAATGCCTGCGTATTTAAGTGCCGATCTGTTGCAGCAAGCTGGCGGCGAAGGCTTTTTGCTTTATCGGGGCGAGCAGGAAATGAGTCGCTTCAGAGAGCTAAATTACCTTTTTCGATTGACAGTCAGTGCTTTTATGTTGGCAATTGTCAAAGTTAATCAGCAATTTCCCGGTATGATCAGTCCCCGCTTGATGGTGCCGAATATTTCTTCTGCCGATAATTTTGCTGTCGCTTTGTCGATGATCGCGGAAGAAAAAGTCAAACTGGGCTTCCCTGAATTGAATTTGCCGATTGGTACGATGATCGAGACCAAAGGGGCGGTTTCCGAAGCAAAGGAATTGGCAAGGTTGGCTGCTTTTTTCTCTTTTGGTACCAATGATCTTCTGCAGGCTTTTAATCCCGAAGAAGGAGAAAGAGATTCGACCCATGCGACTGTTGCGGCCAGAAAAATCGGGCCTAAGCTGATAAAAGCGATGAGAGATGTTGCTTTGGCATCTCAGACCAATGATATTCCTATCTCTTGTTGTGGGCGGATAGCTGGAGAACCTCGCTATGCGCCGTTGGTGGTAGCTTCGGGGTCAAGTACTCTTAGTGTGGCTCAACCACAGCTTAAGCCGATTGCTTATTTATTGCGCCGCATTACCATTGAACCTGTCAAGCTGTTAACGGAAGAATTAGCTGGCCTGGGGACAGCTCCCGAGGTTGAGAGGGTATTATCGTCTCGTTATCAGGAATTATTGAACGGGCCATGGTCGGCCGCGAAAAGCTTATTACCCAGAATTCAAATGAACAGATCTTTAGAATCAATAATTGAATTAGGACGCGAGCGTTTTACTTAATATCCGCAGACTCTAAAAAGGCCTTGTTCGATTTAAATTCCTTAAATCTTTCAATTAACTGTTCTGTCGCTTCGGCACCATCGTAGCTATCCATTACTTTTCTCAATAGCCAGACACTCTTTAAGGTCTTTTC
>JBDRIF010000045.1:0-48886 GCA_043816125.1 bacterium | reverse complement strand
AGCTCTAATCGACTCAATCCCCGGATTACATATCGGCCCTGGCGGCAAACCGTAACGCTTATAAGTATTGTAAGGTGAATCGACATTTAATTGATTGATATAAACTTTTTTTGTCGGACGCTCCAAGGCATATTTGATCGTAGGATCGGCCCCCAAATGCATTCTAATCTTTAAACGATTGTGATAAACAGAAGAGATAATCGCTCTCTCCTCCGGCTTTTGCGCCTCTTTTTCAATGATCGAAGCGAGAGTCAATATCTCATGAAGATTATACTTAGTATCTTTCTGCGCACCCTCCCAAAAAGGGATAACAACATCCTCAAATCTTCGCAGCATTAACTCTACCAGCGGCTCCAACCCAACCTCTTGCCCCAAATAATAAGTATCCGGATACAGATACCCTTCCAGCGATTCTGAAGGGATATATTTAAATATCCCCCAATGTCTGTTTCTCAAATCGGCCTTAATCCCCCTCTCGACCAGACCTTTAAACTGTTCTCCAATCCCTATTCTCTGTTCCCTTAAGATTTCTCCCATGTTATAAATAGAGGACCCTTCGGGAAAAGTTACGGCGATCTGCTTCGGCTCAACGACCCGACCATTTTTAAATTTCAGGAGAATAGATAAAAGAGAATCTGCCGGAATTATTTCATATTCTCCAGCCTGAATACTTCTGGTCCAACCGAGGACCTTGAGCATAAACGTGAAACTACTGTTTACCTTGACTAACTCTTCTTCTTCAAGCATCCTGGCAACCGAATAACTTGTCGCCCCTTTAGGCACAATTATTCGCACAGGATTTTGCCCAAAAGGATTGGCCGGCTGAAACAAAGAAGAGAAGACAATAATGGCAAAGAGAAGAAAAAAGAATATCAAATACCTCACCCGAGCAACGCGAGGGAGGGGGTGAGGATTACTTCTTTGCATCCAAATAACCTTGCAAAATCAAGGCAGCAGCTGATTTATCGACAACTTGTTTACGTTTTGCCCTGGATAAACCTGCAGCAATCATTGTCTTAGTTACCTGAGCGGTTGTTAATCTTTCATCCCACGTCTTAACAGGCAGATTAAATTTTGCCTTTACCTCTTCGACAAAAGAGAGAACATTTTGCCCAGCCAACTTAATTTCCCCGGAAAGACTTTTTGGCAAACCGACAACTATCAATTCGACATTCTCATATTCATTAATGATAGGCGTAAGTTCGTCTAAAGAAGAAATAACTGTAACAGGTTGTCCGGTAATACCGAGGGAATCCGAAATCGCGACTCCGATCCTTTTTTCACCATAATCTAAGGCTAAAATTCTACCCATGGATCGACTCGATCACTGCGGCAAATGCCTCCAGGACCCTGTTCGGCTCTGTCCCACCCCCCTCAACTTTTTCAACACGACCTCCCCCTTTTCCTCCAATGATCGGTCCCAAAACATCGGCCACCGCAGTCGCCGACTGTCCCTTGGCGACCAGATCGTCTGTAACAGTGATCAAGAAGCGGACCCGACCCAGACCCGGCGCCGCCAAAACAACGATACACGATTTGGCCCGGTTACGAACCGCATCGGACATCGCCCGCATCATCTCCATCGAATAGCCGGGGACCTCTTTCAAAAGAATATTAACGGAGCCAAAGGTCTTCATCTCGGCATCAAGACCGGAAGCATCACCGCTGGCCGCCTTTAGCTTGAGGCCATTGATCTCTTTTTCTGTTTTAGATATTCTCTCTTTTAACCAATCGACCCGCCCGGTCAGATGATCCAGAAATTTATTAAGATTAACAGAGTCCTGCTTGTCAACCGCCTTCTCAATTGCCATTATCTCCGTATTCTCGATCTTGAAGATATTAGTCTCGGTAAAACGTTTCCCGCCCAATGACTCTTTTTCCATTTCCAACTGTTTATATCTCTTTAACAACCCGGTCGCTTCATCGTATAAAGATTTAGAGAGAGATGTAACATAAGTTTTGGCCCTCTCACCGGCTACAGCTTCGATCCTGCGGACTCCGGAACCGAGTGCCCCCTCGGATACAATCTTAAAGAAATGTATATCAGCAGTTGATTTCACGTGTGTTCCACCACATAATTCCAGACTATAATCAGCCACTTTCAATACCCGCACCTTATCTCCATATTTTTCACCAAAAAGGGCGACTGCCCCCATTTTTAAAGCGTCTTTATAAGATTTCTCCAGAACATCAACTTTGAGTTTTTCATGAATCTTCTGATTAACGATCTCTTCAACTTTTATTATCTCTTCCGCTGTCATCGCTTGAAAATGACTAAAATCAAAACGGAGTTTGTCGGGACCGACATAAGAACCGGCCTGTTTCACATGTCCCCCCAAAACCTCTTTTAGCGCCTGGTGTAAAAGATGAGTGGCAGTATGATGCCCCTCTGTCGCCCTCCTCTTCTTTTCATCAATCGTAACTTTAACTTTTTCGTTGACAGTTAACCCACCAACTTCCTCAACTTCATGCAAAAAAGTCCCTTTGGGGCTGATTATGGTATCAAGAATTTTAATCTCCTGACTATGTAATTGAATTACACCGGCGTCGCCGACCTGCCCGCCACTTTCACCGTAACATGGGGTCTTCTCCAACACCACCAACTTTTCGGCCGGAAAGAGAGCCAGAACCTTCGTTTCCAATGCATCCTGCTTATACCCTTCAAACTTTGTCGCTTTGAGAGCTTCTAAATTGAGGGTCGCCAATCGCTGTTTCTTTTGCGCGGGAATCCCGGCCTTTCTGGCCAGATCTTTTTGTTTTTCCATCTCAATTTCAAACCCGCCCTGATCAACCTGAAAACCGGCTTCGGCAGCTATTTCTCTGGTCAGGTCAATCGGAAAACCAAATGTATCGTGTAATTTAAAAGCAATCGCCCCGGGTATAACTTTATCCTGAACATGAGCGGCGATCTCCGATTGGACCAGAGACAACCCCTGCTCCAGAGTGGCCAAAAAGTTCTCTTCTTCAATTTTGACTATTTGACTGATAAGTTTATCGCTGGCACAGAGATTCGGATAGGCCTCCTTCATATCAGCCACAACTTCGTCGGTCAACTCGGTCAGAAAAGGGCGCTTGATTCCGATCAACTGTGCATGACGGATCGCCCGGCGGATCAGACGACGCAAAACATATTCTCGACCGGCATTTCCCGGTACTACCCCGTCGCTGATTAGATGAGTAATTGCCCGGGCATGATCGGCAACAATTCGCAATGAAGTAATATTCGGATCTTTTTGCTGCGCAATAATCTTAACTTTGTTGATCAGTGGCATAAAGAGATCGGTTTCAAAATTGGAATCGACCCCTTGCATCACAGCGGCCAATCGCTCCAGCCCCATCCCCGTATCGATCCCTTTAGTCTTAAGATCGATCAATTTCCCCGAGGAGTCGCGATTGTACTGAATAAAGACCAGATTCCAGACCTCTAAAAAGCGATCGCAATCACAACCGGGAGCACAATTTGGTTTGCCACAACCCAATCGTTCGCCCAGATCGTAATAGATCTCCGAACAAGGACCGCACGGACCGGTCGGACCGACCGCCCAAAAATTGTTTTCTTCATCAAGACGCAAAATCCTCTCTTTGGGCAAGCCGATCTTATTCTCCCAAATACCATAGGCTTCATCATCTTTTTCATAAACAGCAGCCAATAATTTCTCTTTGGGAAGCTTACAGACCCCGGTCAAAAACTCCCAGGCATATTCGATCGCCCCTTCTTTAAAATAATCGCCAAAAGAAAAGTTACCGAGCATTTCAAAAAAAGTATGATGTCGCAGGGTATGCCCGACCTGTTCAATATCGATTGTCCGGACACATTTTTGCACCGTAGTCACTTTTTTATCTTCCGGGCTTTGTTGACCAAGGAAAATCGGCTTAAATTGCAGCATCCCGGCCAAAGTTAAGAGAACCGTCGGGTCGGTAGGGACCAAGGAAGAACCCGGGAGCCTCTTATGCCCCTTCCCCTCAAAATACTTTATGAATTTTTTTCTAATTTCCGAGCTTTTCATCAATTATTCCTCTAACCTCAATTTGTACCGCCTCGATTGTTTTTTCTTCGGTGCTAATTACTTTTATTCTATCAGGATTTGCCTTGGCAATCTGCAGAAATTTATTTCTGACCTTATGATGAAAATCCAGTTTTTCTTTTTCAAAACGGTCGGCTTCACCAACCTGACCAGCTCTTTTTATCCCAGTCTCCGGTGTCACATCAAATAAAATAGTTAGATCGGGAATCAGCCCCTTGGAAGAGATCATGTTCACGTAGCGAACCAAATCTTCGGGGAGATCACGGCCACCAAGCTGATAAGCAATAGTAGAATCGGTGTAACGATCGGAAATAACAATTTTCCCCTCGGCTAAGGCAGGTTTAATTATTTTGCAGACATGTTCTGACCGGTCGGCGGCAAAGAGATAGATCTCCGTTGTTTCGTCCAGAGTAATTTCTGGCTGAAGAAGCATCTGCCTGATCTGCTTGCCAATTTGGGTCCCCCCCGGTTCTCTGGTCAACAGGACTTGATGTCCTAGCTCCCCCAGATACCCTTTCAACTTCTTGGCATGAGTAGACTTACCGCACCCTTCGGGACCTTCAAAAGTAATAAACACTTTTAGCCTCCAAAACTCAAGCCGACATTAAATTCACGACGCAACGACCGATATTTTAGCATTAAATCATAACAATGTAGAGAGAGGAACGCGGAATAATCTATATCCTCCGGGGACCAATCGTCCAGAAAATATGAGGTATCGATTGAAAGACCGGAGTGATCAAAGCGATAAAGCAGACTGGAGGTCAATCTATCGGCAGGATTGTATCTGTATAATTCAAAATTAAAAGGGCTGGTCCCCGCGGTAGTAAAATAATGAACATATCCGATCCCGGCAACAAGCTGATCGGTCAGCGCCCGCTCGACACCTATCCCGCCGGAGTTTCTGATCCATTGTGTCCCATCGGAATAATAGCGGTTATCAAACTCGACAAAAGGGACGATCGAAGCGAGGGGATGTTTAATTAGATCACCATATAGTTTTAGGTCCCCCTGTCCCTGCCCCAGTTTGCCTGTCCCCACCTCGGAGATCATCGCCCCACCGACAGTCAGATCATATTTAATGCTGGAACCCAAAAGGGGCCCTTGATTGGCCCTGATCAGAATTTTAGGATAAAGACTGACCCGTTCATAATTTTGCCATTCGTGATAGGAAAGAGTAGTTTCTAAATCAAACTGCTTCACCTTGGGAAACAGATTAAAACCGAGGAGCGATTTCTTTTCAATTTCTCCACCAAAAGACCAAGTATGAGTTAAGCCGCCATAATATTGATCGGTCGGGTTGGCAAATAGCCTAAAATCCCCTTGATTATCATCGTCAAGAAGATAGTTTGCCTTGATCCCTCCACCAAAACCTTTTTTCTGAAAATAACTTAACGTATATGAGCCGGAAAGCTCCCGTGAGAGATGCCAGGCTAATTCCTGGCTGACATAAGTTCCATCTTCGTCGTTAGTCCCAATTTTGGGAAAAGGCAAAATATTGCGCCGTTCAGAATTGGCGCCGGACGCATCGTAAATATATGTCGGCAAAGGGAAAACCGGCCAACCTCCGATCCAAACCAACCCCCAAGAAGCTACCAGCCAGCCATCTTTGGGATAAAGAATGATCTCATTGGCCGTCACCCGGTAATGAGGATGCTCCAGATCACAGGTGGTAAATCCGGCATTATTTAATTTTACATATTTTTTGTTAAGCTCAATTTTCTCGCCACTAATGATAGTTCGATCAAAGAGAAAATCGACCTCACTGGCCCGACCGGACTGTTGCTTGATATCATAGTCAAGAGTCTGCCCGGAAACGTCATAACCTTCCAGATGAAGAGTGAAGCCCCGATCGGCTAACACACTTTCAGCAGAAGTATTATAGATAACATGTTCACCGACGAGCCTCGTCTCCTGATAAACAACTTCAACCGAACCGGTCGCCTCGACCTGCTCTTCGTCTTGAGAATATGTGACATTATTGCCATTGATAGTGACATCCTGGGATTGAGCATTAGCAGGTAAGATACAATAACCAAGTAACAAAAACCAAACAACAATCAATTTCCAATAATCAAATTCCAATTTAGGCAACCTGTTCGTACCGACTTTCCTTGTTGCTGAATTTAGCTAGCTCTTTGCGAAAAACTAATTCGATAGTTCCGACCGGGCCGTTACGTTGTTTGGCAATAATGATCTCGGCAATATTTCCTCTTTCTGACATCGGATTATAATAACCTTCACGATGGATAAACATAACCAGATCGGCTGTCTGCTCGATTTCACCAGATTCTCTCAAGTCAGAGAGGCGCGGAATCCGGTCGGTTCTTTGTTCAACAGCACGTGAGAGCTGAGACAAAGCAATGACCGGGACGTCTAATTCCCTAGCTAAGGTCTTTAATGAGCGGGCAATTTCAGATATCTCCTGAACACGGTTCTCTACTCTGGCTCGACCGCGCATCAACTGCATATAATCAATAATTATTAAACCCAAACCTTTTTCGATCTTTAACCGTCGGGCTTTGGCCCTGATCTCGGTTGCGGTGATAGAAGCGGAATCATCGATATATATTGGGGCTTCGGATAGACGACCTAAAGCTCTGGTCAACTTTTTCCAGCCGACATCGGAGAGACTGGCAGTTTTTAATTGTTGGGCATTTACTTCGGCTTCGGAACAGAGCATCCTTTGGGCCAATTGTTCTTTGCTCATTTCCAGCGAGAAGATCGCGGCCGGGACTTTATGCTTAATAGCCAGGTTTAAAGCCATATTCAAGGCGAGTGCGGTTTTTCCGACCGAAGGACGGGCGGCAATAATGATTAAGTCGGCCGGTTGAAAACCGCCGGTCATCTGATCAAGATCAGGATAGCCCGAGGGGGAACCGGTCATCGTCCCTTTTTGCTCGTAAAGAGTATCGATCTTATCTAATACCCCTTTGATAACAGTATCAATTTTGCAAAATCCTTCCCTAACCCGTTTTAAGGCAATACCAAAAATCGATTTTTCTGCTTCATCTAAGATTTGATCGACATCCTGCGCCGCGGCAAAAGCATCTTTGACAATATTTGTGCCGGCGTCAATTAAGCGGCGTAAGACAGCTTTTTCTTCGACAATTTTGGCATAGTGATCTATATTGGCAGAAGTTGGGACCGAATTAAGGAGATCGGTTATATAAATCGTCCCGCCAACCATCTCCAGCTTCCCCGCTTTACGCAGAGTATCGGTCAGGGTGATTAGATCGACAGGTTCCCCTTTGTCAAAAAGATCCAGCATCGCCTCATAAATATAACGGTGGGCATCACGATAAAAACTGTCGGAATGGAGTATTTCAATCGCTTTGACAATCGCGTTCTTGTCCAGGAGCATGGAACCAATCACAGATTGTTCCGCTATCAGATCTTGTGGGGGTATTTTAGCCTCAACCATTGTAATTATTGTACCCTATCCCTTGGCCCGATTCAAGAAGTGGTTAGATCCCCTGATACCCTGTCACCCGAATTAGCCAAACAGTTAATACCTGTAGGTAATTAAAAATCAACAAGAGGCCAACAAAAATGAGCAATCCACCACTTACTTTATGTAACAACGGAAAATACTCTTGGATTTTTTTGATCAGACCGAGAGAATAATTAACCGCAATTGACGTTATCAGGAGCGGTAATCCGATCCCTAATGAATAGGTAAGCAATAAGGCGCCCCCCCAATATGCAGTCTGGCTATTGGCGGCTAATACTAAGATTGTCGCCAAGATCGGTCCGATACACGGGGTCCAGCCCAAAGCAAAGACCATCCCGATAAAGATTGAGCCGAGATAGCCGCTCGGCCGTTTTGTCAAAACAAATTTTCTCTCCAGATCGAGAAAAGGTATTTTTAGAATCCCCAAAAAGTAGATGCCGAGAAAGATCAATAAGAATCCACCTGCAATTCTGAACAGTGCCGACGAATTAACAAAGAACCGACCCAATTGATTGGCTCCGAACCCTAAAATAGTAAAAACGATCGTAAACCCAAGAATAAAAAGCAGAGAGTGGACAACGGTTGTAACCCGGGAAGTTTTGATCTCTTCAAGCGACAGGCCGGTTAAATATATCAAATAAGCAGGGACAAGCGGCAAAAAACAAGGCGAAAAGAATGTTAGTAGGCCGGCGCTAAAAGCTATCCAATAATTCATTTGTCCACTCCCGAGCCCCAACCTCCCGCGCCGCAATCTGCCCCTCCTCATTAATAATAAAAGTGACAGGGATCCCGGTCACCTGGTATTTGCGGGCGATCTTTCTTGTGGTATCAAGCAATACTGGAAAAGTATAATTATTATCCTGCATAAAAGCCCTAACTATCTCAGGATCTTCGCCTACATTTACAGCCACCATCGCATATTTTTCGGGATTCCAATACTTCTGCAGCTTTTGCATCGACGGCATCTCGGCTCGGCACGGCGGACACCAGGTTGCCCAGAAATTCAGAAAGATAATCTTCCCCTTATGATCAGAAAGATAATGAGGCTCCCCTTTGAGGTCGTAGAGAAGAAAATCGAGATCGGAAATATCGGTGGCAGGTTTGGGAGCTTTACTCATGGCAAAAGCCACCCCAATGAGGAGGCAAAACAAAAAGAAATAGACTATAGTTTTACGATACATTTTGTCAGGCATTTAATCATTCCTGCTTCAGCGGCCAAATCGTCTTTGTCATAAATCCTTTTAGCCAAAAGATTTTCAACCACATAAGCATCCGGAGACTGTTTCACACAGATCATACAACCGATGCAACCGACTTTGCAAGCTTTTCGCACCGTCGGGCCCCGATCATGAGAATTACAGGCGACAACCGTTCGATTAGAACAAGAAACCAGATCAATAATATTTCGCGGACAGGCATCAACACAAAGTCCACAAGCAGTACACTTTTCTTCAATAACAACCGGCAACCCATTTTCTCCAATATATATCGCATCGAATGGACAGACAGTAACACAATCACCATGGCCCAAACAACCGAAACTACAAAGCTTATGCCCGCCGGCGACTAATTCATCGGCTGCGCAAGTTTTGACCCCCGAATAATCGGCTTTATCGTCAGCCAGCCCGTTTCCTCCGCCACAATTGATCACCGCCCGTCTCTTGACCGTCTCCCCAGCGGCAATCCCTAACACCTCGGCAATCGCTTCTTCAACTTCAGCTCCACCGGGGGGACACTTGAGATTATCGGTATTTCCTTGGGCAACTATTTTTTCTGCCAAATCGTGACAGCCGGCTTGACCACAGGCGCCGCAATTGAGACCGGGCAGAGCCTCGTTAACTTGTTCCACCCGATGGTCCTCTTCGACTTTTAATTTTTCGGCGGCGATTGCCAGGACCGTCGCAAAGAACAGCCCTAACCCACCCATTGTTAGTAAACCGATGAATATCATTAGATGATCCCCGCAAAGCCCATAAAAGCCAGGGCTAATAAACCGGCAATGATCAACGTAATCGGCGCCCCTTTGAACGGTTCGGGGACAGGCGCCAAATCCAACTCTTCACGTATGCCGGCCATAATACAGAGAGCCAAAGTAAAACCGACACCGGCAGCCAAACCAAAAACTAAACTTTGCAGAAAATTATACTCACGCAAAGCAGAAAGTAACGCCAAGCCTAAGATCGCACAGTTGGTCGTGATCAATGGAAGGAAGATTCCAAGCGACCGGTATAATGCCGGAGCCGCTTTTCTTAAAAACATTTCGACAAACTGGACCAAAGAAGCAATTACAATAATGAAAGCGACATACTGCAGAAAAGGGAGGTTAAATGGAATTAATATCCAGTTGTTTATCATCCAGGTAACCATCGCCGATAAAACCATAACAAAAGTCGCGGCCAGCCCCATGCTGAACGCCTTTTCCAGCTTATTGGAAACTCCCAGGAAAGGACAAATGCCCAAGAAATAACTCAAAACAAAGTTGTTAACTACCGAAGCAGAAATAAATATTATTAATAAATCCATCTTATTTCCTCTTGACCATATTCATCAACCCGATCAGCAGTCCCAATGTAATAAAGGCCCCGGCCGGCAAGATCATTATGACCCACGGTTCGCCAAACATCCCGGAACCGAGAATCTCACGCACAGTTCCTAAAACAAGCAGAGCCAAAGTAAAACCAATCCCCATCCCCAGCGCATCGACAAAGGCAGCATGAGGGGGATGTTTAGCGGCAAAAGCTTCGGCCCGGCCGAGAATAATACAATTGACAACAATCAAAGGGACAAACGGGCCCAAGGCTTTGGAAATATCGGGGAAATTCCCTTTTAAGAAAAGATCGGCCACTGTGACAAACGAGGCAATAACTACTATATATGAAGCAATCCGCACCTGGCTCGGAATCAGTTTTCTGATCAGCGAAATCATTGTGCTCGAACAGATCAGAACAAAAGAAGTAGCCAGCCCCATGGAAAAACCGTTGATCGATGAAGTCGTCACCGCCAGTGTCGGACACATCCCCAGCAACTGGCGCGCTACGGGATTTTCAGCCCAGAGGCCTTTAGCAAACTCAAAGATTAAGCTTTTCTTTACTTTAGCCATTGTTCGACTGCCTTATTAATAATTCCGACCACTGATTTGGAAGAGATAGTCGCTCCAGTAATTGGTTTGACCATTACAAGATCCAAAGGTTTGTCGGTTAGAAGTCCAGTAAACTGAGTAAAAAACTTTGCCTCCGCTATCTTGGCCCCCAAACCGGGCGTTTCTAATTGTTCGAGAATAATTAATCCGGTAAATTTAGAGAAATCGGCATTAACGCCGACCATCATTTTTATCGCTCCCTGATAGCCGTTCCCCTGACAAAGGATCGCGTAACCGGTCTTGGCATCGGTATTATCGAAACACTCAAAATACTTCAAATCATCTTTTGTTTTCTCTTCATAACGGGTCGTACCGGGGACAACCTTGAAAACAGCCGCATCGGTCTCTTTGATCTGATTGGCAACGATCTTAGGCAAGGCCCATTGATATACTCCGGCCAGGATTCCGCCGGAGATACAACCGATCACCGTCAACGTCGCAATAATATGAATTATTTTTTTCATTTAACTCGCCCCAATATCCTCGGCCTGGTATAACGATTGATCAATGGGACAAAAGCATTCATCAATAGAATAGAATACATGACCCCTTCCGGAAGCCCAGAGAAAAGACGAATTATTACGACCAATACCCCTGCCCCGGCACCAAAATACAACATCCCTTTTTTGGTGATAGGTGAAGTGACATAATCAGTAGCCATAAACCAGGCCCCAAGCATTAAGCCCCCAGCTAGGAGATGGAAAATCGGATCCGGGTATTGTTGTGGGTTTAGAATCCAGAAAAAGCCTCCAAGAATAAAAACTGAAGCCAGATAACTGACAGGGATACGCCAGTCAATTACCCCTTTCCACAACAGGAACAAACCACCAAGTAATAATAATAGAGCAGACGTCTCACCAACACAGCCGCCGACATTCCCGATTAGAAGAGACATCGGCTCAGTTATCAAATGCTGAAATTTGGACACAGCCAAAGGAGTGGCCGAAGTAATGGCGGCAAAAGGCGAGGTCCAAGTAGTGATAAATACAGGGAAAGCGGCGGCCAGAAAAGCCCTGCCAACTAAAGCCGGATTGAAGATGTTATACCCCAAACCGCCAAAAAGTTGTTTACCGATAACAATTGCCACCACACTGCCAAGCGCTCCGGCCCACAACGGGAAATTGGGAGGCAAGCACATCGCCAACAATAAACCGGTCAAAATCGCCCCGCCCCCTTTGGCCGGCGTTTTACTTTTCATTATTTTGAGACAGATGATTTCCGTAACCACCGCGGCTATGGTACAAACCAGCATCAGAAACAGTGCCGGCAGACCGAAAAAATAGACCCCCGCCGCAACCGCCGGCAAAAGAGCAATAAGAACCAAATTCATCAACTGAGGGATAGAATCTTTCGCTTTGATGTGTGGGCCGGGAGAAATCAGATAATTCATTTTAAATTTCTCGCTTTCAGTTTTCCTAATTTAATCCACTGAACCATAGGAATTTTGGCCGGGCAATTATAGGCACAACAGCCACATTCAATACAATCGCCGCCCCCCCATTCTTCAAATTCACTCAATTTACTATTTTGCGCATAGGCGACTATTTTGGTCGGCACAAGGTACATGGGGCAATGGTCGACACAACGTGAACATTTACAGCAGGGGAATTCCAGTTCTTGAGCAATTTCTTTTTCAGTCAAAACAAGGATACAACTGGTCGCTTTGACAATCGGCACTTCCAGATCAACTTGCGCCACCCCCATCATCGGACCACCGGCAATGATCTTGCGCGCCCCATCCGCTAATCCACCGCACTGCGCCACTACATCATTAAAAGAGGTCCCGATCCGGACCAACAGATTTTTCGGCTCTTTGATCCCCGATCCGGTAACAGTAACAACTCGTTTGGTTAAAGGCCGGCCCAGCTGTATCGCTTCGGCCAGTGCCACACAGGTCCCGACATTAACAACCACCACACCGACATCTAAAGGCAGACCGCGGGAAGGGACCTCACGATTAAGCATCGCTTTGATCAACATTTTTTCTCCGCCCTGAGGATATTTGGTTTCCAAACGAATAACATCAAATTGATCGACAACTTCCAGCGGCTGGGTCCGGATCGCGGCGCGTAGTTTGGCAATAGCATCGGCCTTATTATCTTCAACTCCAACCAGAATACGCTTGGCCCCGCAAGCTTTGGCCACTGCCTTGGCGCCATAAACGACCTCCTTGGTCATTTCCAACATTATTCTATGATCAGCGGTAATAAACGGTTCACATTCACAACCATTAATAATAATAGTATCAATTACTTTATCTTTTGGAGGAGACAACTTTACATGAGTTGGGAATGCCGCCCCGCCAAGCCCAACAATGCCTGCTTCTTTGACAACAGAACGAATCTGTTCCGCGTCAAGCCCGCTCATCGAGTAGGCGCGAAGCGGCGTATCGAGATGAGCGGCCGCTTCTATCACCACACTCAACACATTAACCCCGCACGGATGCGGAAACTTATCTATCTTGGTTACTTTTCCGGAGATTGAAGCATGAACAGAGGCAGAAATAAATTTGTCGGACTCACCAATCTTTTGCCCTTCGACAACCTCATCGCCGACTTTAACCAAAGGCTCGCAGACCGCGCCGGTATGCTGGTGCAGCGGAATAATAACTTTATTAGGAAGAGCAGCCTCGACAATCTGTCTGTCCTGTGTCTCCCGCTTGTTGTAAGCAGGATGGATCCCTTGTTTAAAAGTTTTCATAAAAAAGCAACCGGGTCATTATATCATAATACAAAGAAACAGAAAATATTATCCTTGACTTTTAGCTATCGGCCCTAAAGAGAGCATTTCTGTCTGATTTTGATTCTATCAATCATTATAACGAATCTCTATACTTTTCTTTTATGCTTTTTCCTAAAATTCCAGCAACTGCCGCTACATTCTCCTTGTCTGTAGCCCAGATGTGACGCAGGCCCGATTTTCTTCTAAAGAAGATAACGCCATTATATTCAAGTTCATTGGTACTCTTATCCGCTTTCTCTTCCCAGACCTTGTTCAACTGGTTTTTAAGAAACTTAGCGTTAAGTTGCTGTCCGCCTCCGATAAAACCAAAGGTTGGATCATTTCTGGTCACGCCCATTTCCCTTGCTCTGTTGATTATGGGAACAGCAAAAGTTGGCCTTGTCCAATTTCCTGTAACAGGTAAGCGCCTAGTTAATGCAGTTCTAACACTCATTTATTTCTCCCAAAATATTAGCAACAGCTAAAAAGTTCTCTTTATCAGTCGCCCAGATGTAGTTTGACCCTGATTTTCTTCTAAAGAAGATAACGCCATTATATTCAAGCTCATTGGCACTCTTATCCTCTTTCTCTTCCCAGGCCTTGTTCAACTGTTCGTTAAGAGACTTGGAGTTATTTTGCTGTCTACCTCCGATAAAACCAAAGGTTGGATCATTTACGGTCACGCCCATTTCATGATCAGCCAGAGGGGAGATTTCAAAAGGGAAATATCCTTGCTGTAGTATTTTGGCAACTGCCTCTACATTCTTCTTGTCTGTAGCCCAGATGGGACGTGGCCCGGCTTTTCTTCTAAAGAAGATAACGCCATTATATTCAAGCTCATTGGTACTCTTATCCGCTTTCTCCTCCCAGGCCTTGTTCAACAGTTTTTTAAGAAAATTAGCATTATTTTGCTGTCTACCTCCGATAAAACCAAAGATTGGATCATTTTGGGTCACGCCCATTTCATGATCAGCCAGAGGGGAGATTTCAAAAGGGAAATATCCTTGCTGTAGTATTTTGGCAACTGCCTCTACATTCTCCTTGTCTGTAGCCCAGATGTGACGTGACCCTGATTTTCTTCTAAAGAAGATAACGCCATTATATTCAAGCTCATTGGCACTCTTATCCTCTTTCTCTTCCCAGGCCTTGTTCAACTGTTCGTTAAGAAACCTAGCGTTAAGTGGCTGTCCGCCCCCGATAAAACCAAAGGTTGGATCATTTTGGGTCACGCCCATTTCCCTTGCTCTGTTGATTATGGGAACAGCAAAAGTTGGCCTTGTCCACTTTCCTGTAACAGGTAAGCGCCTAGTTAATGCAGTTCTAACACTCATTTATTTCTCCCAAAATATTGGCAACAGCTAAAAAGTTCTCTTTATCAGTCGCCCAGATTTGTCGGTCTCCCAATTTTCTCCTAAAGAAAGTCACCCCTTCATATTCAAGCTCATTTTTACTCTTATCTTCTTTTTCCTCCCAGGCTTTATTCAGCATCTTGTTCAAATTATCTGCAATTTCTGCAATTATTTTTTCATTATCCAAATCCTTGATTGGGATCCAGGGCAATTGTGGCCTCATTGATGAT
The DNA here is from genome assembly GCA_043816125.1 of bacterium. Classification (GTDB taxonomy): domain Bacteria; phylum Margulisbacteria; class WOR-1; order O2-12-FULL-45-9; family O2-12-FULL-45-9; genus JBDRIF01. The sequence continues at coordinate 33,968 of JBDRIF010000045.1, read as the reverse complement.
TCACCTCAACATTAACATCGACAGGAAAACAAGCAAATTTCATCTTACATGCAATTTCTGATAAGACGGCTGCGCAGCTTGGGGAGCCACGGCATATTTGCTGCCTTGCGCGCGTGCGTGTTGAAGGAAATTTCAATCAGGAGAAGACTTTTATGATCATGGCCCGTAAAACGGATTTCCGGTCATACCACCTAACCAGCCAAAAACTCCCGACAAAAAAAATGAACCCCAGTAAAATCGCGTAACTTTCGCTAAAATAATAGTTGCCTATTAAATAGCCAATAATTAATAAAAGGAGCGGCAAAACAAAAATGACGATTGAACCTTTGACAACTTCCTGCGAAGGGATATCAATTTCTACTTTATCTCCAACCTTGGCTCCAACCTCATTAACCGCCTCTACTCCAACATTATTTTCATCCAGACCATGACAAAGGTTGCATTTTTCGCAGGCGGCTGATCTTTGAAAAGAGACTTCAACCAGAAGAGGGGAAAGAATTTTGCTGACAATTCCCTGTTCTCTCATCCCCTATTCCCTATTCTCCGCAACTCTTCTCGAGTGCTGATAAGCATTGATCGCCGATAAAACAGTGGAAGCAGACAAAATAACCGTCCAGTTCGCCGGCTGGCCGGGATTTTGCTGAGCCTGGATCTGCCTTTCCGCAAAATGCGTCCAGATCGTGATCCAGGGCAGTCCTTGCCAGAAAGTAATATCAAACTCCTGCCAGAAATTGTGTTCGGGTTGGGGTTGGGCTTCTGGTGTTGCTGTTTCACAAAATGCCGGGCCATTCAACAAACAGATCATTAATAATACAACAATTTTCTTATTCACTCGGATTTCTCCCATAGATTAAAGGATCCACAAACGCCCCACTCGCTTCGGCAGATGTCTCAAAGAACTCTATTCTAAGCTTATCATCCCAGGGACAAACAGAACAACTCTCTTCGAGAAATTCAAACTTCATGTAATGAGTACCAAGGGGAGCTTCCATTCTAAAGACCCCTGCTTCATTTGTGGTCCCACTTTCCAGATAGAGACTCCAGACTGCCGATTCCAGAAAAGTATATTTGTCCGGCGCGGTCTCCGCGTTATTGGCATTAAACAATCCGACCAGATCAGAACGGACAGGAACTTCCATAGTCGAAATACTAAGGTCATATATAAAAGTTTCTTCATTAGTTTTTTCCGGATGTTTTAGCATGGTGATTACAGACATCCCCCAATCATAATGTCCTTCGGCTGTCACCAGATCCCCTTCTTCATAATACCAAACACCCCAGGGGCTGTTACCGATATGAATATTTAACGCACTATCCAGCTTAGACTCGGGAGAGCGGCCGATCTCTGCCAATCGAGAGTACAAAATATCGTAATAGGTTTCAATTTCTGTCTGTAGATCAGAAGTAAAATAGTTTAGCGGCAAGCTCCATTGATTTGCGTGATACTCCGGATCGTAAGCAACCCCCTGATTGACCCGATCATCAGAGACCTGAAAATCGAGCGATCCGGTAGTCGCCTCACCACTGTAGGCTAATGACAATATATACCCGACATGGGTCCCGGCCGGCAAAGTTAAATAGCCATCTTCACTATTGTCTAGGTCATCTTGAATAGATTTGAGAAGTTCCAAATGACCAAAACGCAAAGTGACATGTTCATTGATCACAAAATCAACAGTGGTATCGACACAAACCTCATCTCCTTCATAAGTAGTTACTCTGTTTAATGTATTCGTAATATTTTTTGGCAAGATAGTCCCTTGCACCGGCATATAGACTTTCAACGACCGGTCCCACGAGCGGAGATACCATTTTCCATAGCCGTCATTGTGATCCCCTTCGGTATGGATGGCAAACGGGCTTAAGAATGGACCATTAGTATTTAGGTTAATCAGATATTCGGCCTGATAATCCGGATTATCCGCCCAAAATAGTTTTGCCAAGTCGACGGGGAAATAAGTGAACTCGGCATCGACCGTCGAGTTGTAATTATACGGCAGACGCATTTCGCCGCAACCATTTGACAAACCAACAACTAACAACAAACAACTGACAACTAAAAAGACCTTCTTCATAAATCAATACCTACCTGCCAGTACAACTCATTGACTCCTGTTTGGTTATTAATTAGCCAGTAAATCCCTCGAAAGCCTAAAAGCCAGGCTCGGTAAGGAATTTCAAGGCCATAATCGATCGTCATAGCTGAATTGCGGTAATAACTGAACAAAACCGGAGCTTTGATCTGCATTCCAAAAAAATCCCAATCCCCCTGAGCGCCAAGTCCAATCGTAAGGGGCGTTTCGTTCGGCCCTTTCTGCCCGCTAAGTCCGGTCAATAGGGTCAACCAACCATTCACCTTGTGCTTCTTATGCGCACCAAAAAGATAGACATTCGGAGTTTTGGTTGAAGAGAGAAAAAGTTCAATATTACCTTTGTCATACCAGATACCATAGGCAGAAGATTGAAACTTGATACCGGGGAAATATTTGATTGAAGTGGCGTAAGAAGAAGAAATAAAAAACAAACAGAGGACAAATATCAACACATTTTTGATCACACAAACATTATAATTGAATCTATCCCCACTTGTAAACGGCTAATGTCTGCGACGGTTTTTCATCCAGCCTCTTCCCCGGCGCGTTGACTTCGACCGCAAAAAGATCTCCCGCAATCTGAACTGGTCGGAATGAAGTATAGGCTGCGATTTTCTCATTACCAAAACCCAGGATTAGTCCATCGACAGGGTTTAAACCATGCATCAGGCCATCACGACAGGTAATAATTAAATTTCGCTGACCATCATAGTAATAACCAAGAGGTAAAGAATACCCTTCGATCGTTCCCATACTGGGGAAACGCCAGGCTTCCTGATGAGTTTTAGCATTATAAGCCACTAACTTGGCATGATAATCATTTTCAATAACAGCATAGAGCTGACCATCTATCAACGTAATTGCCAAAGCCCCATTTCGGGCATACGGATAAGAGATCTCTCGACATTCACTGGAAGTAATATCAATTACAAACAAATATCCATTATCGGTAGCAACAAACAGTTGGTTATTCTGCTCGTCAACAAGGGATTGGCACGGTTTGCCAAATTTGTCATCAAACCTAACCGCGGCGGTAACTTGCCCGCCATAGCTATCATACCCGATCACATAACGGGACCCGCCTCTTGTCTCAAAAGAAAAAAAGAACTTATCCCCTCCGTTCGATAAAGCCCCTAGCGGGCCGTCAAGATTGGGCTCCAGGATTTCCGCAATCTTGTTTCCTTGATAATCGTGAAGAGTCACTCGACTGTCGATCCCCAGTTTTAAAACCCGCCCCTGTCGGGGGATCAAGGTAAAATGCGGCGCCAGCTCTTCGGCTACAAACAAGTCTTCATAAACAAGATGGCCGGCTCTATTTTCGATGATCCTCATCACACAATCACCGTCATGAATATCACGGGAAGTAACCCAGGTATAATCACCGGCCTGGAGAATTTGCTGGACTCTTTCCGGTTGGCTCCTCGAATAAAGCCTAATTCCCTCTCCCCACAGCATTTGGCCTGCCGCATCATATGCGCGCAAAAATCTTTCGGGAGAATGAACAGCAGCAATCACGCCGCCAGACATTGCACTGATATGTGTAACAGGCAAACCGACATCAATCGTCGTCGCCCTTTGCGGTGGGACTTTCGGTTTGGCTGGAGGTTTTTGCCCCGGCTTTTTCCCATGAGTTACCCCGCTAGGAGTCCAACCGACACCCGGAGGTTTATATCCGCCGATCTTTGTCATGACAAGAATATATCCAATACAATTTGAATTAATTTCACTTGACTTAGAAATTCACTGGAGTATTATTCTATTGAGGTGTTAAACATGAAAAAAGAAAATTTAATGTTGGCTGTTGGGGTCGGTTTGATCGCGCTAGGTTTTGGTATGGGGATGATGATGATCGGTTGCGGTTCATTAACAGGAACGAATAGCGGGACAACAACTTCAGGCAATTACTCTGTTTCAGGCTCAGTCGGTACGATAACAACCAGCGGCATAATGGCTTCGGCAACAGATACAGTTACTGACATTGTTGCGATCGGAGCAGACAATGAAAAGACCCTGGTCACTCCAGAAGCTGACGGGAGTTTTGTGCTAACGGTTACATCTGGACAACCATATGTTTTAGGCTTTTATAACAAAACAGGAACAACGATAACACTTCTTGGATATTTACAAAACTCTGATTATGATTGGGACTCTCTCCCCATTATCGCCCCGGCAGACTCCGCCACTGCCCTGGGCACAATTGAAATAGACACTGCCAGCCTTGAAGCGACCCCTGCAATAGATATCACCAGTCTAATTACCGAAATGGATATGGATACCAGTGTCGCCACTTTGTATGGAGAGCTTGATAATTCCTTAGCCTCATTAACAAATATTGACATTGATGGAAACGGAGTTTTTGATTTTACCGAAGACAAAAATTATATGTTTCAAACTTACATCGGCATGTTTGATAATGACGCCCCTCCGACCGGAGAAGTTGACGCCATGATCAGTGGATATAATTCCGATTATACCCCTATCCCTAGTTTTCTCCAGATATACTTTACCGCTCTGGGGAGTGGGGATGTCAGAGATACCGGAACCACGGCAACACTAACCCCTCCCTCAGCCTTAGGCGGAACAACGACTCAAACAACCACAACTGACGCCATAAGCGGAAGTGGCTTTACCCTCTTTTTCCCTACTGTCTCCACACCGGAAATAGCCCCTGATGGGACATATTCAGTAGTAATCGAATCGACAACTTATACAATAAACAACTTCAAAGCTTCTGAAGTGATGAGAATGGGAGCAGATAACAACATTATTTACCCTGTCTTCCATCTGGTCAGCAACGAATCGACAGGTAAAATTGAAACCGTCCAATACAAATGGCAAAAGCTTGTCAATGGTGCGACTGCCGAGGCTTCCGCAGCCGAAGTTCTTGCCGCAATTAATTTCCCATCATCCGAGTCACAAAAACCATTTATCTCTTTCTTCTCAAGCGGCAGCAGTCTGCATCGAGAAGGAGATACTGCAACGGGAAAAGCATTTTATTACCTGACAGCAACACCGGCAGATTTGACGGTTAGCGGCCTGGACATTGATCGGGCAGACATCCATCATATCCAGGCAGGCTATGAATTCACGTCCAGAGTTGTCGTCAAGTTTGATTTATATTAGCCGCAATTTCTGTGATATAATTATTTAAGTGGACAAGGGACAGCCCCTCGACAGAGCTCGGGGCTAGACAGAGGGGGTGATGGGGATGGATAATGCTATTATGCAAAAAAATCTGGAAAGAATAGAAAAGCTGATTGTTGACGGCCAAAAGGAGATACTGGACGAAGTTAGAGGGAATTCCAGAAGAATCGATGGCCTTGAAGGAAAATTCGATGGCCTGGAAGGGAAATTCGATGGCCTTGAACGGAAATTCGATAGACTTGATAAAAAGCTGGATAAGATTGACAAAAAGCATGATACCAATGCTGCGGCATTATATGATTTACTTCAAGACACAAGGCATGATGTTAACAGAATTGAGCACAAGCTTGATGAACACATGAAGCAACCGGCACATGTTTGAGGTAATAATTTGTTAATTACCGTTCTTAAATCAAAAATTCACATGGCGACACTCACTTCAACCGAGTTTGAATATGAAGGGAGCATCGCCGTTTGCCCTGCCCTGATCAAAGCCGCCGGCTTGATCCCCGGTGAAAAAGTGCAAGTCTTAACATATGAAAGCGGCAATCGTTTTGAGACTTATGTAATTGAAGGGAAAAAGGGAGAAATCTCTCTTAAAGGACCAGCCGCTAAGCTAGGCACTAAAGGTGAAAGAGTAATTTTGCTATCTTACGCTCAATTAACCCCAGAAGAAGCCAAGAGTTTTAAGGCGAAAAAAGTTTACGTCGACAGCAAAAATCAGATCAAGAATTAACCCGCCACATATCTTTCATTAGGTAGCTGCTCATTATTAATAATTTTGCGCACATCATCAGCAATCATATCTGCCAATGGGATTATTCTAACCTTGTTCGAATCGATGATAAGCATGGGATCTACCGGAAGTGAATCGGTAACAACGATACGGCTAATGTTTTCATCTGCCTGAAGTCTGATCAAACCGCTGGCCATAACTCTATTGCTGCGCTTATCAACTTTCAGATAGCCATCAGGATTTTTGTCGTGACGACTAAGATATGCTCTAATCCGTTCCACCTCATCAGCATTTATCTCTTTTTCCGAAAACACCCCGTGTGTAGCATAAACAGAAACACTCTTCGCCCCCATCTCCATATAGGTCTTAGCCACAGCAATCAGAGTTCCGCCTGTATCAATAATATCTTCAATCACGGCCACATCCTTCCCTGTCACATCCGCACCACTAACCGTTTTTATTTCGGCTTCACTTTGTTTTGGCCGATGTTTATGAGGTTGAGCGTAAACATCATTGCCGGTAACAACCTCTGCCAAATGGCTGGCCTGTTTTGCTCCACCGGCATCAGCGCAACCGGCCACAAACGATTCAGGCAGAATATCTTTCCTGATCTCTTCAACTAAGACTGGAAAAGCAGTTAACATTTCAACCGGCTCCTTAACAAATCCGCCGATGGTAGGAGAATGGGGATCATAGGTGACAATGCGAGTTACACCCGCGGACCGGACTAATAAATGCAATAACAACTGGGCGGAAATCGGCTCACCCCTCCTGTTTCATAATACTTAGTGGTCTGCTTCTGGCCGTCCACCGTTCAATTATGACGTTCGCGTCATTCGGGGCCTAGAAATTTCACCTTGCAGTCGAGATATTTTCGGTGCTACAATAGGCAAAATTAGTCGAGGGGGAAAACATGTCAAAAAAACTAAAACTCGGGTTGCCAAAAGGATCACTGCAGGAATCAACTTTTGAACTATTTAAAAAAGCAGGGTGGTCAATAAAAGCCAATTCCCGCTCATATTACCCGTCAGTTGACGATCCGGAATTAGAAGTAATGCTGATCAGAGCACAGGAAATGGCCCGCTATGTCGAAAGCGGCGTTCTCGACTGTGGCTTGTCGGGGAGCGACTGGGTTGCCGACTCGGGTTGTAAAGTCAGAACAATCGCCGACCTGGTTTATGCCAAACAAGGATTAAGAAAAGTCCGCTGGGTTTTGGCCGCGCCTGAGAACTCAAAGATCAAATCAGTCAAAGATCTTAAAGGAAAAAGGATCGCCACCGAACTCGTCAACACAACAAAAAAATATCTTAAGGCCAACAAGGTTGAAGCTATCGTCGAATTTTCCTGGGGGGCAACCGAAGCCAAACCGCCGGAATTAGCCGATGCTATCGTCGAATTGACCGAAACCGGCTCTTCCCTTCGCGCCAACAGACTTAAGATCATCGACACAGTATTGGAATCGAACACAGTTGTAATCGCCAACGCTCCGACCATGGCCGACCCGTGGAAAAAAGAGAAATTGAACAACCTGGTACTATTACTTCAAGGGGCATTACAAGCCGAAACTAAGGTTGGATTAAAGATGAATGTAATCAAAACCCGCCTGCGAGCAATCCTAAAAATCCTCCCTGCCTTGCAAACTCCCACAGTATCGGAACTTTCCGATTCTGCTTGGGTCGACTTAGACACGGTAGTGGATGAAAATATTGTGCGGGAGCTTATTCCCAAACTCAAAAAATCGGGCGCCCGCGGCATTGTAGAATATCCGCTAAATAAAGTTATTTACTAACAGCCAAAAGCTTCAGATAGATCGGCGCGTAGACAGTTGAGACTAAGATCATTGAGAGGACCAGGCTGACCAAAAAAGCCAAGACCAGAGAAGCGATTGAATATAATAAAACCTTATTATCAGGTGTTTCCAACAAGACCGGCAAACCCAAGAAGAAAAGATAAATACCGTACGAGCCTAAAATTGTTAGCAGACCAAGTCCGGGGACCAAAGTAAATATTCCGACCAACCAGGACGGTGTCATAGAATAGATACAAAGTTTAGCGGCCATCGTCCTATCAACCTTCGACTTAAATACCGGAGCAAGTTTTGTAATGATCCAAGAAGCTGCGTAAACAGCCGTCAGCGTAAATAGATATTGCCCCCCATTGGCCAGTAACGAATCAAAAAACGAAACCCGAATTACTTTCTCCGCCGGTAAGCGTAAGCCGATCAGGGTCATGCTGATCATGCTGGCTAAAGCAGGGATCAAAGCTAACGGTGCGGCATAATTGATAAAAAGCTCTTTGACGGTTGTCTCTTCATCTCGGATGATCTGCCAAGTAACTCGGGGATTTATTATTAACTCGCGGGCTCTGGATAAGATTGACATATTTTCCACCTCGAGATGATTGTAACACTCTCGTGTTGCCATGACAAGAATGGTTTGTTACAATGAAAACCAATGGGGGGTATTTATGATTAAAATATTAGCTTTGTTACTTTGTTTAACAATTTCCTCACCTGCCCTGGCAATATACGCCCCTCGGGCGATGGCGATGGGAGAAGCCTTTACCGCAATTGCCGACGATACATATGCAGCCTATTATAACCCGGCCGGCTTTGCCCTTAATCCGGGTATAGATATGGTCGGATCATATCAAATCAACAACCGCAATCAAGCTGTCGGCGACAATACTTTTGCCCTCAAAGCGTGCTTTGAATTGGGAATCAATCCGTTTGAATGGGTATTAGGGGTCGGCGCGGCCACCTACTTTGCTTATGAGACGGCAAAGTATCTCCATGATGAAGGGGTGGTCAAAAAAGGTTGGGGACGAGAAGGCGAAACGACGGCCAAAGACGAATCAATGGCTGAAAGTGTTAAAGAAGAAGATGAAAAGCAGGAAGCTGCCGGCCAAGAGCCCAAAAGAGATTCTGTATCCAAAAAAGCCTTGATCAAAAAAGCAGCAAAAGAAGTTGGCAAAGCTGCAATCAAAGTAACAGGGAAATTGGCCGACGCTGCACTTAAAGAAGTTGCCCTCCAGTCGAGACATTATTATTATGCCCCATATTGGTATCGACCAAATTACTATCGGCCAAATTATTGGGACAACAGATATGATTATAGCGAAAAAGAATTAACTCCGGCCGGCAAAGCCCAGTTTGGCGGTGGAATCACCGTGATGATGGATAAAAACTCGTCTGCAGCGATCGACCAAAATACAAACTGGTATTCTTTTTCCGTCGCTTCCGGCTATGCAGAAACTGTCGCCTTGGGTGCAAATTTAAATATCTATGATCTGACAGTGGTTAGCACCGATGTTAAAGGTCTGGGCGGTGGACTCGATGTCGGAGGGCTGATAAGAATTTCCGACAAATTAATGTTTGGTATCTGCGCCAAAGAATTACTCACCACAGATATTACCTGGACTAACGGAGCAGTCACCAGATACCAGATGAACGTGAATACAGGGGTCGGCATCAGACCTTTTCGCCAATTGCTAATTGCCGCCGACATTCACAATGCTTTTGCGCAAAATGGAGAAGAGGCGACGATGCATTACGGGGTCGAATTTATGCCGGCCTACGGCTTGGCAGTACGCGCCGGATTATCGGACAACAGCAAAACTGCCGGCATGAGTGTCGGCGTCGGTAATACGATTATCGATTATGCCCTACTCGGCGGAACATATAATCGGACCCATTTGATCAGTCTCTCCTGGAAATTATAAATGCAAGAGTTTATCGATCCACAGAGACCTAATACCTGGCTAAATTTAACCCGGCTGAGCCACAAGAGCCGCAAAGAGTGGTTTCGTCTCAACTTAAAAGAACTAATTAAGACCTTACACAAACTTCCCAGCGATAATCCCGAACCATGGAACATTCTCGGCTACGCCTGCATCGACAGCAATCTCTATCAGGAAGCGGAAACAATATATGATGAATTTTTTCAGAAAGCGCAAAAAGACCGTGGTGATATCGGCTTGCCGGCATATTTAAGAGGGATCACCCATTTTCTTCAGGGACGGTTTCAGGATGCCTATAAAGATTTTCAGGTTTCACGACAGTATGACGCGCATAACCGCCGGGTCAACGGTCCGGCCGCCCGCGGCATTGCCTATATGGAAGAGACGATCTTTCCGACCAGAGAGATGATCCGTAAAAACCAAACCAAATTGATAAAAGACTTAAATCATCCCCGCAATCTGGAAAGAATCATGGGACCAAATGTCTTAAGAACTATCCATAAATGGAATTCGGCCACCCCACTCTTTTCGCAAGGCATTTCTCAAGGTGGCGGTTATTTTTTAACCCTGCAAAATCGCAAGGGACAGACCAAGGGGATCGCTGTAGATCCAGGTTATGATTTCTTCACCATCTTCCGCGACCTCGGTTTAGGGATCGCCGATATCGACGCAATAATCATCACCCACGACCATGATGATCATACCGAATCGGTTGAGGGAATTCTTTCCTTGCTCGCAAAATATAACGACCATAACGAACAGAAGAAATCAAAAGTTATCGATATTTTCGGCTCGGCCGGAGTTTTATTAAAATTTCACGGCTTACTATCAGCCACCGATCTCTTTGGCAATAGAGAAATCAACTTTAAACTCCTTGTCCCCGGCGCCGAGATCACAGAAGTTGAAGGGGTCTCATTAAAAGAAAAACACGGTTTCTCTTTATCGGTTAACCCGGCTTTTCATACCGAGCGGTGGACCAATCAGGAATCATCGGTCGGAGTGATCTTGCATACCGACCTCCCCGACCCCAAAAACGGCGGCAAGATAAATATCGGTATCACCGGCGACACCAGATATGAACCGGGGATCGGTCGTGTTTATAAAGATGTCCAGGTCCTTCTTTTAAATATCGGCTCGGTCGAAAAGGAAGAGGGGAAATATTTAAGTCAGCATCTGGGGATGCTCGGTAGTATCAATCTATTGAAGGAAGCAAGATTGGGAAAACCTTTGCTGGCGATCCTAACCGAGTTCGGCGAAGAATTTTCCGGCAAACGTGAAATTATCAGTCGGATTATCGAAAACTGGGCTCAGCCGATGGCCGGCAACAAGGGACGGGAATTGAAAGTAATTCCGGCTGATGTACACTTAGAAGTACGTCTTGACGATTTAAATATTAGGGAAACGGATACAAATGTCTTCTTTCCATACACGATGATCGAAATTGATGAGTCAGATGCCGAGCTGTTGAGATATAGCTTTAACGGGTAAAGTAAGACTCGACAACTTCTTTGTCATTAATGGGGACTTTCTTCCCATTAAAATCCTGAACCTTCTCGTGCCCTCTACCAGCAATCAACACAGTATCATCTTTTTTAGCCATGGATAAAGCCTTTTCAATCGCTTCTTTTCTATCAATAATTGATTCAAAACATTTGTCATTTGAAAAACCTGCAACAATATCTTTGATAATATTTTCAGGTTTTTCGTTATGAGGGTCATCAGTTGTAACAATAACTTGATCGGCTAACTGATCGGCAATCTTCCCCATCTCGGGCCTTTTAGTCTTATCCCGATCACCGGGACAACCGAAAACAAGGATAAGCTTACCTTTGGTAATTGGCCGATAGGTCTCCAGAAGTTTTTGCAAAGCATCCGGCGTGTGGGCAAAATCGACAATCACCGAAAAAGGCTGGCCACACTCAATCCGCTCCACTCGCCCGGGAACCAATTTTAAAGACTCAATCCCCTTCTTAATAACCTGTTGCGGGACATGGAGGGCCAAAGCACACTGAAAAGCGGCAACTATATTATAGACATTAAACATACCAATCAATGGGGTCCTGATCTCCTGACCATTGATCTTGAGGACCATGTCCCTGGCTCTGATCTGAACATCCCCAACCCTGGTATCAAACTCGTTGTGCGAAGTGTCGCGCGGTTCGTGCTTGGCCTGGCTGACACCGTAAGTAGCCGCTTCCCCCCTCACCACCTCAAGAAAGAAATGACTAGCCGGATCATCAACATTAATAATCGCCAACCCCTCCGGTTTCAGCCTTTCAAACAATTTCTTTTTCGCAGCCAAATATTCATGAAAAGAGTGATGATAGTCGAGATGATCATGTGTCAGGTTAGTAAAGATCGCAATATCAAAGTCGCAATAGGCGACCCGATCCTGGGCTAAAGCATGCGAAGAGACCTCCATCACCACATGAGTGACCCCTTGCGCAACCATAGAGGCAAAGATTGCCTGCAGTTCTAATGACTCGGGAGTTGTTAACGAGTTATCTATTGTCCCAATCAAACCGACCCGATGCCCCGCCCGCTCCAGAATTGATCGGATCAAATAAGCGGTAGTTGTTTTTCCGTTTGTTCCGGTAATCCCGATCAATTGTAATTTGCGAGAAGGAAAATCATACAATTTCGCAGCCATATGCGCCAAAGCTTTGCGGGCAGAGGGGACAAGTTCCAGCCTAACTCCGTCAGGCACCGAAACTTTTCTCTCGGCCACAATTATTTTGGCCCCGTTTTTTATGGCTTGCGGGATATAATCGGCCCCATCTACTTTGAAGCCAGGCATGGCAACAAAAGTGTCTCCTGGAAGAACCTTACGTGAATCGTATTGTATACTCATTCGCTTAATGAATCCTCGATTTTGCCTTTAGTTAATAAACTCCGCGCGTTCTTGATCCAGGTCAAACCATGTTCGAATACATTATAAAAGAATGAAGAATAAGGAAAATCATACGCTCCGATATTCTTAATAGTTGCACCGTTAAAACCTTTTTTAAAGCGATAGACCCCCCAAAGTGGATGTCCTTCATGTGGATTGGCCGGAATCCCCCAGAGGTCATATTTTTCATAGTTCCGCTCTTTAGCCCATTTAATAATCTCCCAATGCAATAGATGATTAGGCATCAGGTTGCGATATTCAGAAGAAGAGGCCCCATACATATACCAGATCTTTTTACCAAAGCAGAAGACAATAACAGCCGCGATCGGTTTCCCCTGATAATAAGCGACAAAGTTTGTCCCGAGTCCTTTTTCAAACATTAATTCACGGATCACCTGATAATACTCGGGGGGATGGATCAGAAAATTATCCCGTTTTGAGGTTTCAATATAGCTCTTATAAAAAGCGGCCACCCCAACCGCGCTCGGATCTTCTTTGACCTCCACCCCTTTACGACCGGCTAAGCGGATATTGTAGCGGGTTTTCTCTTCAAAACTTTTCAATAGTTCCTCAAAATCAAGTTTTAAATCGAGAATAATTGTTGCCCGCGGCTGAACCTGCTTCTGAGATTTCACAAAGCCGACCCGCTGGAGGTATTCGAGAATGTCACGACGCTCTTCGGCAAGATCGGGATCGATCTTCAGGGAAATAGCTTTGTGTTTCTCGGCTTCCTGTTCCAAAGCGTGCAGGAGAAAATCAAATTGCTCTCGGTTAGAATAATCCACAACAGGACCGCGCGGAGCATAAAGAATAGAATGAGGCAGATAAGGCAATTTCCTCTTTAAGATCGAGGCTCCAGCAACAATCTTTCCGTCCTCTTCAACCGCTAAACGGATCGCCTGCCAGCCAAAGCGAGCTTTAACTTCGCCCCATTCATAAGACTGGAGGACAGGAGACTCGGGAGAATTGGCAACGAAATCGTTCCAGAGATCATTATCCGCGAAATTAATGAGTCGTGATTGCATTGTGTTATAATTATAACATGATACTGATGATCGATAACTACGACTCGTTTACCTACAATCTTGTTCAGTATTTTGGTGAGTTAGGGGCCGAACTAAAAGTTTTTCGTAACGACCAGATCACCATCGCCGAGATTGAAAAGCTTCAGCCCAATAAGATCGTTATCTCCCCAGGCCCGGGGACCCCGGCCGATGCCGGAATTTCCAAAGAAGTGATCAAGACTTTGGCCGGCAAAATTCCTATATTGGGAGTTTGTTTGGGCGAACAGGCAATCGCCGAGGCTTTTGGCGGAAAAGTTGTGCGGGCCAAGAGACTGATGCACGGAAAGACATCAGAGATACATCATGATGGGAAGACAATTTTTCATGGTCTACCAAAACCGTTCAAAGCCACCCGTTACCATTCGTTAATCGTAGAAAAAGAGAGCCTTCCAGCTTGTTTTGAAATTTCCGCCACGGCAGATGATGATGAGATCATGGGAATTAGGCATAAGGAATTCAAACTCGAAGGGGTTCAATTTCATCCGGAATCTATTTTGACTGAGGCGGGGAAGAATCTTTTGCAGAACTTTTTGAATCTTTAGCCTTAACCTCTTTCTTCTCGGCTTTGGCAGTATGCGCGTGTGATTTTTTACCCTTAGAATCTGTAACATAAAAACCAGAACCTTTAAAAACCACTCCAGCCGCTGAGATCAGACGAAAGATATCCCCTTTACATTCAGGACAATATTTCAACGGCGCATCAGTGATCCGCTGTTGCACTTCAAAGATGTGACTGCACTTTTTGCATTTGTAATCGTAGAGAGGCATAAAATAATTATAGCATAAAATAATTAGCCAATAGCAGTGGGGTCTTTTTGTTCAATATTTAAAGCGGGATAAAAAGGAGTGGGATTCGGCAATTGTTCGCCAGGAACAAGGACCCCAGGTAGAATATCATGAGGAGATAAAAGGCTTGTTTTTGCTGCAAAAACATTTTCTAATTCCGAAAGAAAGACATCGGGTTTGCCCGCTGGCTTTGCAATCGAATCTATTAAGTTTGGAAAAACAGAGACAACTAACGGATTAATTTTTGACGCATCCATGGCTATAATATTTATCGGATTAAGACGGGGAAATCTTGCGTGTATTTCCCATATATTGATGTAAAACTTGAGGGATTTCGATCGAGCCATCTTTTTGCTGGAAATTTTCCAAGATTGCCGCTAAAGTCCGACCTACTGCCAGGCCGGAACCGTTTAATGTATGTAAATACTCCGTTTTTGCCTTGGCATCAGCTCGAAAGCGGATCCCCGCCCTTCTCGCCTGAAAAGATTCAAAATTTGAACAAGAAGATATTTCGCGATATCTATTCTCGGAAGGGAACCAAACTTCGAGATCATAAGTTTTTGCCGCTGAAAACCCGAGATCACCGGTAGAGAGTTGAACAACCCGATAAGGGAGACCAAGTTTTTGAAGAACGATCTCCGCATCTTTCGTCAAAAGTTCAAGTTCTTCGTATGATTTATCTGGCTCAGAAAATTTAACCAATTCAACTTTGTTAAATTGATGCTGACGGATGATCCCTTTGGTATCTTTCCCATACGACCCCGCTTCACGGCGAAAACAAGTTGAGTAACAAACATATTTTAGCGGAAGTTGATCGGCAGTCAATATTTCATCGGCATGCATATTGGTAACCGAGACTTCGGCGGTCGGAATTAAATATAAAGGATCATCCTTCATTTTAAATAAGTCTTCTGCGAATTTTGGTAACTGCCCTGTCCCCTGCATTGCTTTGGCATTAACCAAAACAGGCGCTATTACTTCGGTATAGCCATGCTCCTTGGTATGCAAGTCGAGCATAAAATTGATTAATGCCCGCTCCAATTGTGCCCCCAACCCTTTATTCACGACAAATCTGGCGCCGGAAATCTTGGCGGCCCGCTCAAAATCGAGGATATCGAGTCTTCTCCCCAGCTCATCGTGAGCCAAAGGGTGGAAATCGAATTTTGTCTTCTCCCCCCAGGACCGGACTTCAATATTATCACGCGAATCAACACCGATAGGGACAGAAAGATGCGGAGTATTTGGCATTTGCAGTGCGATAGTGTTGAGTTTTTCCTCAACCGCCCTCTGTTGCTCATCTAGTTCCTTAATTTTTGTAGAAACAAGTTTCATATCGGCAATTAATTCATCGGTCGGTTCTTTAGCCTTTTTCTTTTTAGCCACCTGGTCGGAAACGGTATTACGTTTAGCTTTTAATTCATCCGTCTCCATGATCAACTTTCGCCATTCTTCATCTATGGCCAGGAACTTATCAACCAAAGAAGCATCGGCCTTGCGATTTTTTAAGGCTTTTTTGACAGCTTCCGGATTGTTTCTGATCAGTTTTGGGTCAAGCATGATTATTTCAAGTATACACAAGAAAAAAATGAGGGTCAAATCCATTTTGGCCTGCCTACCGGAGGCAGGCGCAAGTTTTTAGCATGATAACACGATAAGTTCGTATGGAGGTTCGACTTGCATGATAAGCATTCCCGGAGAATGTGGTTATTCAACATCAGCTAATCCTGATTGCGATCAAGCATATCAAGCCGCTTACCAGCGGTTTGTAAGAGATCCTCAACGCGAATTTTCATTGCTTGAAGGGCTGGAGCAAGAAGCAGACTTGATCACTGGCGCAGCAGTTCCCACTCCACAGCAATCCCACGTCATATTTACTCTGGCAGCTTTTTTAGCACAAACTGGCGAGGAAGGCAAACTTGGAAATATTATAAAAAAATGCGACCTTGACTTAGTTGTATTTGTGCTGGAATATACCGCAGCTTTTGGCTCCCCGGAACAAGCCACTGCAGCCGAGGCTGCCACTCAATATATTTTTGATGAAGCATATTTGCATAACAGCCAATCCGCCCAGAAGATATTGGATCGAATGGATGACCAGTCACCTAAACGTTTGGCTTCGCTAGTATTGAATTCGGCCAACCCGGCACAAGCCGTCAGAACATTAATGATTCGCGCCGCTACCAGTGAAAAAGGCCTCAACACACTCGCAGCCTTACTTGATGCTTTCTGGCAGATGGATGATCAGCATCTTGATCTCTTTGCGAAAGCCCGGATAGAATGCCAGCCGAGGGACGACAGGGCGTTAAACTCCGCTCTCACGGCCATGTATTTGAGGATTTCTTCTGAACAAAGTAATGCAATCGATAAGGCTATTACTGCTCTAATTGTCGAGCCCGGAAGCCCAGCCAAGAACATCTCCCCCATCCATCCATTAGAAATAACTGTGGTTGATCCAGCAGTTAGGGAAACAGAAAATTATTTAGATCAATTTTCCGGTGTTGTAGCCCCAGCTGTGTTAGCTGACATAAGAAAAAGGATAATGAAATGGGGGGGGATAGATAATATAGAAGACAGCGCCCTCGCATTGATATTTGAGACTAATGCACCCTCCCTTCCTGACCCTCGTCAAGCATTGCCATTAATTACAGAAGCCTTCCGGCTAGCCCCCAAAATAGGCACGCTTGATCACGCTTACTCAATTGCCAAAAAAGCTGAGGACTGGGCAATAGCTATTGAGACGCAAGAAAAATTGATTGAAATTTTCCAACGATGGCAACAAGGTTCTCAAGCCTTCCAACCTCGAATCGACCAAGCCCGAAGAAATATTCAGGAAATTTCAAGAGTTCACTAATTCACAGCTTCCGGATTGTTTCTGATCAGTTTTGGGTCAAGCATTATTATTCCAAGTATACACAAGAAAAAAATAGGGGTCAATTCATATTGGAGTGAAATTATTACAAAAAAGCTGCGAAAACAACACATGAGAATACCGCCAAGAAAAGCACCTCTTAATTACGACTATCCGACAACAAGTTCAGGGAGAATAAAGCTGACTTTTGAAATAATCACATCACAGAGATTTCAAGAGAGAGCCTTAGCCGGCGAATTCTCAAAGCCTGGTACTGCTAGCAATAAATTGCCTTCTGGGAGATTATTAAGAGAGGCCATGAAATCGCCTGGCAATCTACCCGAAAGAAGAATAGCCATTGCCGAAGCAGTCTTAAAATCAGATCTCTTTTTCCCTCAAGGGAGAGCCGCCTATCCCGAGGCTTTCACCCTCTCCACAATTATCAGAGTTTTTAATGCTTATTTAATTGAACTAAATTGCCTGCCAATGTTACCCACAGCGAACAAATACACACCAGAGCAATTACAAACTCATTTCAACGAGTTAAGGCAGGCCAAAATCACAGATGAGAATGCTCAAAATGCTGCGCTTGAAGGAAAACTTACCTCGCCCGATAATGAGCAAGATACTCTCCCTTCTGTTAGATTGATTAAAGCCGCATTAGATAGCAGAGAAGTCTCTATAACCAGAAAAGTCGAGATTGCCATAGCTGTCACATCGTCAGAAGCTTTTGTCGCTGATAATAGATTCATTCGCCCAGACCTTGTTGGCAAACTGACAATCATAGAGATATTAAATCAAGAACTACGAAACAGAGAAAAGATTACGATAAGATTAGAGGCCGACAGAACCAGCACTACCCCTCAGGCAATTAGAGAAGAATACAATAGAATTATTGCCGATCCGACAGCGGTCCCAAAAGCTTCTCCGCCAAACGTTCCTCAGCCAAAAGCCTACGACGAAGGAGACCAAAATCGAGCATTAGCAGGAGATTTCACTCTTCCCGATCAGCCGGATGATAAAGCTCCTTCTATTAGATTAATCAGGGAGGCCTTAGATAGTTCAGTCGTCCCATTTGCCAGAAAAGTCGAGCTCGCCTTAGCAGCTACAGCCTCTCCCTGTTTTGTTGCCGATAACAGATTTATTTCCCCTCGACTTATTGGCAAAAAGCTTATCATTGATATTTTTAATAGAGATCTGAGAACAAAAGGAAAGATAAAAATACTACTGGATCCAGATCGTGCCGACACCAACCCAGAAACAATTAGAGCAGAATATTCTAGAATATTAGCTGATCCTGAAGCGAAAGCAAAAACCCCAACAGTTGAAACTGCAGCAGCCGGATACGGACTCCAAGTAGAAAGAATAACCCCTCCCCTTAGAGTAAAACCGGTTCCCACGCCAATACAAGAGGCCGCGATAGAAACGGCATTTAAAGCCTTAGCTAATTTACCAATTGGGCCAGAATATGCCGCTCAAGTGCAAATAATTATTGACAATAAATGCCAACTGTCGCCTAGTAAAGAGTCAAGAGTAAATGTTAGATTAAAAAACAAACTGAAAGATGACATTGAGCTAGAAATTAAACCTTCCGCCAATGATGCCGACATGCCTGACGAAAAATTTGACCAAAAATTTGGCCCATTGGAAAAAATACTTTTAGAACACAGAGAACTAACACTGGTTGGGATTGTAAAAAGTATTCGCCAGGCCCGCACCAGGAAACTGCCTGATGTTGATGAAGAGTTATTGGCACAGCAACTATTGGACGAATAATTTCCCGGCCTAAGTTTCTTGCGCCCACCGGGTTCCCTGAGGGGTGTCTTCCAAAACAATTCCGATCTCCGCCAGTTGAAGTTTAATATTGTCCGCTTGAGCGAAATCTTTTTCTTTTCTGGCGACTTCACGTTTTGTAATTAATTGCTCGATCTCTTTAGTGTCGAGTTCAGAGTTTTGAGTTCGGAGTTCGGTTGTTAATCCGAGTATGCCGCACAACTCTATTGTCAAAGCCCTCATCTTAGCCAAACACCCCTGCTCGTCCTGGCCATCAGCAATTGCTTTGTTACAATATTTAACCAAATCGAAAATTACAGCAATGGCGCTGGCTGTATTAAAATCGTCATCCATCGCCGCAGAAAATGAATTCTTAAACCCGCGAAAGTCGTCGTCAAGATCGTTCTTCTCGGAAGTCGGACAATTTTGCCCTGATTTTGAGATCAAGAAATCGAGATCGCGAATAAACCGAGTAATCCTGCCATAGGCTTCCTTAGCCTGATTCAATTCGACCTGACTATAATTTATCGGGCTCCGGTAATGAGTAGACAATAAGAAGAACCGGACAACCATCGGATCATATTGTTTGAAAACATCTTTTAAAGTAAAGAAGTTCCCCAGAGATTTTGACATCTTCTGCTTATCAACATTTACAAAACCGTTGTGCAGCCAATATTTAACCCAGGGTTTACTAGTTGCGGCTTCTGTTTGGGCAATTTCATTCTCATGATGAGGAAAAACAAGATCTAACCCGCCGCCATGGATATCAAAACTCTCCCCCAGATATTTGGTCGACATCACCGAACATTCGATGTGCCAACCCGGACGCCCCTTCCCCCACGGCGAATCCCAACTCGGCTCCCCCTCTTTCGCCTTCTTCCACAAAGCAAAATCTAACGGTGATTTCTTCCGTTCATCAACGGCGACTCTGGCCCCGGAAATCATATCGTCGAGTTTACGGTTTGAAAGTTTGCCGTAATCGTTAAATTTTGCGACTTCGAAATAGACATCACCATCTACTTCATAAGCGTGTCCGCTCTCCATCAACCCCTCTATCCATCTCACCATCTCTTTAATATGTTCCGTCGCCTTCGGATACTTGTCAGCCGGTCGAACATTTAATTGGGCCATCACCTCTAGATAAGATTTTGTGTATTGTTCAGTCACGTCCTTCGTCTCTCGTCCCTCGTCCCTCGCCTTAGCAATTATTTTGTCGTCCACATCCGTCACATTTTGCACATAAGTAACCTTATAACCGGAATATTCCAGCCAACGCCTCACGATATCAAAAGTAACATAAGCACGGCCATGACCTAAGTGGGTTTCATCATAAGGGGTAATCCCGCAGACATACATCCGGACATTTTTGCCATCCAACGGCTGAAATTCTTCTTTTTGTTTGGTTAAAGTGTTATAGAGTTTTAAAACCATCATTTAAATTTTAACACAAAAAGTGGTTGACAGTGCAGTATTTATTGCTAGGATTATACTATTCTGATTTTATTGGAGGGAAAAATGAAAAAAGCATCATTGGTTCTGTCTTTGGTCCTCTTTCTTGTTACTGGCATCGCTCTCATCGGCTGCGGCACTTCCACCTCGACCTCAACAGCCACCACCACGACGACCACAACTAGCACCACAACCACCACCAGTGCCGTTACTGGCGGAATTTCCACTATCAGTGGGACATTATCTGGCTGGGACTGGGAACAAACAGGTCCCTTGTCCGTTCAAGCAACAACGTTTGCTGTCCCACCGATTCCGCTGGAAGGGTATAAGGTTACCGCTGTAGGGAAAAACACAGGCACAGTTTACGTTTCAACTGCTCTTGATGCGAATGGAGATTTCACGATCAGTAATCTCCCCTCCCAGGAATCATATTACCTGCAAATTATCGATACCGATAATAAACTGGTGGGACCGATTGCTTTTGGCACAACCGAAGGTGGCGCAGTAATGGCAATAAAACCTTCCGGTGAAGCAGTAGAAAGCCTGGATATCGGAGATCTATATCTGGATGAAGAAAAATCCACAGCAAAACCTTCGGTCACTCCAACTGACTATTTGGACAACTCCACTGTGGTTACTGCCATATCAGGTGAGGAATTAGTCCCCAAAGGGGCAGGAAATTTTGGCAAAGGAAGCGACGCTGATATCAGCGGAACTTACGACGAAACTATCATTGACGGCGACGGTGACGGCTTACCAAATATCTTTGACGCAGATAATGATGGGGATGGTGTAATGGATGAATTTGATGGGTTAGCCACCATGGAAACATTATCAGCTTCAGATTCTAAAATTGACTATTCCGCCATGTGGACCAACGTTAAGGTCCCTTACGGCCAAGGGGTTTCTGATGTTGTTAATAATCCGACCGGCTATTGGGTAATTATCGCCATGCACCCCAAAACTGGAAATACAATTTCCAGCGTCACACTTGAAGCCGGGCCCGATTGGGCATCCTCCGCTCAAATCCATTCTGGCAACAACACCGATGTCGGCAGCACCTGGCAGTCGGTCGGATATACATTATATGATATGCCCGATGATGACAGATGGCAGGTCGTACTGGGCGGCGCCAACATCGCCCCCGGAACAATAATTAAGGCTGGGGACACATTAACTTTCAATGTTGTTTTTTCCGACGATACGACTGAAAAGATTGTCAAGATGATCAACTTTGCAGTTGCGGATATCCCTCGTGTAAAAGGTTATTATTCCGGCCAATACAGCTCGACCGACGATTTTCTTACTGCCGGACTTGACGATGCCATGCACAATGTCTTGGATAACACTACTGTATCCAGCCCGATCTTCTCATTGAAATGGCAGAAGGCGACAGATGAAAGCGGGGCCTATATCGAAGGTGCAACTTACCAGTGGGAAGTTGGCGATGGCATTTATGTAACCCCGACTGTTGTTGATACAATTGGCGAGCAATATGTTTACGGTTATGCCGATCTGACTAACAATGTCCTCTTGTCCGCTGATTCATTTAGCTGCTGCATCGGCTTAGTCAGCGGCATGGGAGACAATGCGGTACAAAATTGTGCTTATAAGAAAACAACCGACTGGGGAACAACAGAAGTAGTAAGTAACCCGTAATTTTACTTAACTTTTTCTTCTAAAGCTTTAATGCGGCCGTTGAGCTCATCTAGAGCCTTATGAACAGGATCCGGTAACGCACCGTGCTCCAGCGGATCGAGCTTGCGCCCTTCGCGCCTGATATACCATGACGGATTACCAACTACAGTCGTATCGGGTGGCACCGATCTGGTTACTACCGCACCGGCACCAATTCGTGCGTTGTCCCCAATATTAATATTACCTAAAATAATCGCTTCGGCCCCGATCACCACATTATTCCCGATCGTCGGATGGCGTTTTCCTTTTTCGTGGCCGGTCCCGCCCAAAGTTACTCCTTGATAAATGACAACATTGTCTCCGATAACCGCGGTTGCGCCAATAACGACCCCGTTGCCGTGGTCAATAAAAAATTTATTGCCGATCTTGGCCCCCGGATGGATCTCGATCAAGGTCAATAAGCGAGAGATCTGCGAAATCAAACGAGGGATAACAGGAACCCGCAAATTATAAAGAAGATGCGCCAGGCGATGAAAACACATCGCCCACAAGCCCTGATACAGTAAAACTTCAAAAATATTGGCCGCGGCCGGATCTTTTTCAAATATCGTCCTTATTCCATTAAACATTATTTAACTCCTATCAAAGAAAGGATTTTTGGCCGTAGCTGACAACGGAATACCATAAGCAATTACTACCTCTTTGCCTAATAAACCGGCCTCGATCGCCGCTTTACCTGCGCTATACATCACTCGGTTATCAACTCGATTATCCATGGCGATAGAAACAGCCGATCCGATAGCGATACCCAAGTCGCCGCTATTAAGAGCACAAACTGCCCCGGCCTTCTCCGCCGCCTGACAATCTTTGAAGCCGCAAAACCCACAATATTTGAGCCCAATTGTTTTCTTCTTTGTCCCAATGAGGACGATCGCTTCAGCTTTCAAGATATTTGCCCCGTCACGCAGGAAGGTCTGATGTGTTTCCCGCTGGCCGATCTTGCGCATCTCTTCGGAAAGTTTATTAATATTCTTATCAAAAATGACGATCGCCTCGATAAAATCCAAACCTCTCGCTTTGGGCGCTGTCTTAGCGGCCAGAATCATCTTATCGGCAATCGCTAAAATTGCTTTCTGCATTTTTAAAGCATCTTCTCCAATAAATCCAGTTGTTCACTCGTCCCGATCACGATTAAAACGTCCCCTTTATCAATCTTGGAAGCGGCCAGAGGTTGAAGGTTGAAACCACCATCAATTTTACGGATCGCCAGGACAGACGCCCCTGATTTATGTTTGATCTCCGCATCAGCTAAAGATTTATCAACAATTTTGCTATTATCCGGTATGCGAACTTCCCTTAAGCTGAAGGCTAAATGTTCACCATGCATAACAGTATCAAGAAAATCGCTGGCAACCGGTTTTGTGGCCAAGCCGGCCATACGTCGGGCAGAAATAAAGTAGGGAGAGATCACTCTGTTGGCCCCGGCCAATTTTAATTTTTCTTCCGCATCTTTGCCGCTCGCCCTAGCGACAATATGCATATCCGGATTGGCTGCTCTGGCAGACAAAGTGACAAATACATTCTCCATGTCAGAATCGGCACAGGCGATCAACCCTTTGGCCCGCTCAACCCCTGCTTCCTTCAATACGCCATTAGAAGTCGAGTCGGCAACCACATAAGGGATCCCTTTTGGTTCTAACTCTTCAGAAGTTTCCGGCTTAATATCAACCACCACGATCGGCATATTTTCCAAAAGCAATTCTTCGGCCACCTGATGTCCCACCCGCCCATAACCACAGATTATGTAATGCTCTTTCAACTCTTTTAATTTTCCTTTCATTCTTTGTTTCCTCCTGTAACCAAATATTTGGCCTTCAACAATTATTTCTCCGATCTGCCCGACAGAATAGATAGCCGTACCGACACCGGATACAATAATAAACATGGTCAACAATCTACCGGCATTGGACAACGGATGAACTTCACGAAAGCCGACAGTAAACAGAGTGATAACCATCATATAGGCGGAGTCGAAAAAGCCCCACCCTTCAATAAGCATAAAACCGACTATCCCAAAAGTGATAATGGAGACTAGGATCAGAGCCGGTAATATTAATCTTCTTGCGGGATTCATTTTAATAAGTATAGCGTAAAATCGCCCTGATGATAATCATGTCTTATGATAAAACGATTGGTCAAAGCCCGGCTGAATTCGGCCAAGTCCTCAACCTTAAAACAAAAATAACGGCCGCTGTTCAAATCATCGATATCTGAGATAGAAACACCGTTTTCGCTTAAAAAATTAACAGCCACCCCATAATTTGCCAACTCGTACATCCGCTGCAACATTTCCTTAACAAAATTATGATGTTCATCTTTGGGTAAGACCCTAATGTTAAATATTCCAGAAGCAAAGATAAAATCAACATGGGGAACATCCGTTTCCAACAGAAGATCTTTATGTTCAAATTTGGCATCAGGATAGTTCTTTTTGGCCACGGCCAATATTTTGTCGGAAATATCGTAACCAAGATAACTAATATTATGACTGGCTAACAATTTTTGACTACGTAAGAAATCGAACAAGTCCCCAAAGCCGCAACCGACATCAAGCAAAGAAAGATCGACTGATTTGGCGGAAAACTGCAAGATCTGACTCAAAATTATGTAGCGGAGTTTTTGACTCTCGGGACTGTTCCAATCGAGAGCCAGATATGAATTTCCGTGCTTGGCCAATAACCCTTCAAAATAATCTCTTTGTCCTTGGTTGTGCACTTTTGAATTATATCAGTATTGCTTGAAATTTTCCACGAGTAGAGACGATACAGAACCATGAGACCCACAGAAGTTAGCTCACTTAGAAACATGGCTCAATGCTGGGCGGCGAGAAGGGTTGCTAATCCTCAATCCGCGGCATCCGCTCCAACTAAGCTGCCAAGGCGAATTAATATTCATGGCAGAGATGTGTTACTAAAGACCTCGCTAAATTATCGTTTACCAATAACGTTAGAAGCTTTCATCGAAAAAATGGAAGCTTACCTAACTGAAACAGGAAGAGAGGTTGACACAATATATGTTAACGAACTGATCCCAACCCCGGGAATAATGGAGAGGACTCGCCCAAGGATAATTCAAACTCAAAGCACCGAAAGAGCCCTTTTCTGGCCAGCCAGATATAATTCGAACAATGTCGGCCGATCTCCTATCTCGAACTGGTCCAGAATAACCGAACTTATTGAGCGATTGGGCCTACGTGAAACAGAACTACGTATTGAGGTTGCCAAAAAACGAACCGGCTTTCATGACTCCGGAAAAGCCCTCTCCTTTACAGCTATTGGCCAGGAAATAGGGACATCAAAAGCCGCACGAGTCGATGCCAGAACCAAGTCAGAAATATCCAGAAGTCCGCTAAAGTTCGACTACCTACTCCCAACCTGGGAAATTATTTCTACCATCATTAGTTGGCATTTGGCCACAGAGATTCTTTATCCCTTAGATTATTTAATTAGAGACTTAAAAAGTTTTTCTCTTATTACAGAGGAGAACGAAAATCAGATTATTCCTCTGCTCGGCCTAATCTGGGATTGGCTCAGACCATTTCGGGCCTCAATGAGTCACATTGACCTGCCAACCTTACCCGGCGAAGCCGTTAATTTTGAGCTCCTTAGAGGGGGAGATGTAAAACTGCTTAGCCTTTTCGATGGGGAGGCGGAGGAGAATGTCAGAGCAGAAGCTGTCGCCTTTTGCCGCGAATCATCTGACTACCAAAGAATTATTGATCTCTATTTTGAAGTCAGAGAGAAACCGGAACGACGGGCCTACTGGCAATTGAAACCTTTCCAAAAAGTCGTCTCAGAGAGGCTCGAATTAAACATTTCCATCGAAGCGCTCCGCTCGCTTTTTAATTATCATCCCTCTTTTGTAGTCGAAGGAGATACTTTTTGGACTGTTAAAATGATTTGGGTCAATTTCGACCGGGTCAGACAGTTACTTGATTTTGAAGGTCCATTACATTACGAAGTTATAGCCCGCTCAGTCGGCTTAACAGAAGGGACCACAGCCAACTTGCTAAAAGCCGAGAAAGAAGAATTCATCCTGGTCGGAAACGGCTGGTATAACCTCCGCAGTAAGTTCGCCTCCGTTTTTAGATACGTAACAGTTCCTGAAATTCAAAGTGCCGCTTTTGCATTTCCGGCAGTTTATGTGGCACTGGTCAGAGCTAGCGGACCATTAACTGCCAGAGAGATACATCAGTCAACTTTATCACTCGGTTTCCGATGGTCGCTTAAAGCAGTGCAAAATGTCCTTCATAGATACGACGATATTAAAGCACACATTATGGAGACAGGCAGAGGGAAATATTATGTTTAATAACAGGAAAAGAATATGACAGAATTATTAAGAATGGCCCGCTGCTGGCAGGCAAAAAGAGACAACGATAACGCTCAAACCAGAGCCCGAGCACGACAAGTTAAAAGGGTAGTCCAACACCATTCCTCTGTAGTAGACCTCCCTCCGGTCACACCAATAAAAGTAGCTAGGAAAAGGCATGCAAGTGTTAGAAGTTCGTCTCAGGTTACCTCATTGCTTCCGACCAAAACCTTTGCTGAAGCGGTAATAAAAGAGCTCAGGAGAAGAGGGACCCTTGTCGAAACAGTTTACATTTCCCCTACCCTAAACACCTTTGGTTTAGCCACGCGTGCCTCCAATAGATTTAGAAGCGGCGAAGAGAGATGTTTGGTGGTTGGCGAAGCAATCCTGACAAGAGACCCCGGGTTACTCGGGCTGCCCGGAGCACGCGAATTTACTATTAACAGAGCAGCAGAAATCTCACTTGTTACTCTGGAGAGGGTAACTCGCTTATTGAAAACAGCACCAAATATCTCGGAAAGAGATAAAGCCATAATTGGAATGTACTATGGTTTTCAGCAACCCGGACATTACTTTACACCTAGAGAGATCATGACTGAATTTGGCATACAAAACAGACAGTCACTACACGCCAATATTGACAGTTCAAAAATGCAGTTTTTGAAGGGCTCTCTCCTCCACGAACACCTCTTACCGATGTGGCGCACATTATCAATCATTCTCTCCTGGTCTCTAGCCAGCTCGCCGATAGTCACCCTCAGAGGACTAAGAGAAAGCTTACTCGGTCTGCAGGTGTTGGCAGAAAACGAAGCCCCTCTTTTAGGGCCTCTCATCGCAATTTGCTGGGATACTCTCGGCCCGCTCCGAATCGCCTCGACAGAAATTGATATTATGACAGTCACACCACGAGCTGTAGACCATATCTTGATTGATGCCGATCAGGCAACCGTCATTAACTTGGAGACTGGCATTAATGTCAGCAATGCAAAAATTGCTAATCCAGCTTTTTGTCGAACCGAGGTTGATTATCAGCAATTAGTCGATTTGAATCCATCACAACCTTCCCCCAGCGGCAGAAGCTCCTGGTCATTCAATGATTATCGAACGCAGTTAAGAACTCAGTTGGGAATAGCAGTCCTGGAAACCGAACTGAGAGAGATCTTCGCCCATCACCCAAGAGTTACTATTGAGGAGGATCGTTTTTGTCTGACAAAATTATCTAAGGGAAGTTTTAACCGGATTTGGCAATTCCTGACAACCAACGGCAAACAGACCCTAGATCAAATTTCCGCAGGAACAGGTTTATCGAGAGAAAATGCACGGTATTACTTAAACTTCCATGGAGAGTTTATCGTCATAGGACAAAGTGTTTATGATTTGCGTAACAGATACCCCACTCCACCAGAGGGAATTGTCTGGTCGACAACTCGCAAAAAAGCCGGTATTCCCGAAGCTGTTGTAATAACACTATCTTCTCTAGAAACAAATCAGACAACAAGAGGAGAACTGATCAAGAAGATGCGCCAACTCGGTTTTGAATGGTCAAGTAGCGGCATAGATCTTGTCTTGTTTAACCCGGGACACTACAACAATGCTTGGCTCATTGGAAGAGACGGCATGATCAGTCTAAATTATCCAGAAGAAACGACCTAAAGCAGTCTTTCCGCAATCAAAACAGCATTAAGCGCGGCGCCGCGGCGGAGGTTATCGGAGACGATCCACATTTCGATCCCGTTTTCCTGCGAAATATCTTCACGGATTCGGCCGACAAAGGTTTCATTTTTGCCGGCACAGTCGATCGGCGTCGGATAAACGCCATTTGACGGATCGTCCATCACCACACAAGTCGGGAATCCGGCGATTAACTTCCTCACTTCTTCGACGGAAATTTTTCTTCTGGTCTTTATGTTAACCGATTCGGAGTGACCGATTGCGACAGGAACACGAACACAGGTAGCGGTAACTTTAATCGTATCATCTTCAAAGATCTTTTTGGTTTCATTCACCATTTTGATCTCTTCTTTGGTATATCCATTATCGGCAAATTGATCGATCTGCGGAACCAGATTAAAAGCAATCTGCTTAAAAATATATTTGGGAGTAATAACTGCCTGCGGATCGGCCAGCAAAGTTTTGGTCTGCTCATACATCTCGGCGATCGCCTCTTTCCCCCACCCTGAAGTCGATTGGTAAGTTGAAATAACAATCCGTTCGATCCCGACAGCATCATAGATCGGTTTTAGAGGCAAAACCAGCTGGGCAGTTGAACAATTGGGGTTGGCAATGATCCCTTTATGGCGTTTGATCGCCTGGGGATTGACTTCGGGAACGACGAGAGGGACTTCAGGGTCCATCCGAAAATGGCTGGTATTATCAACTACTATACAATCTCGTTTGGCCGCTTCGGGGGCAAACTTGGCCGAAACTTTGGCTCCGGCCGAAAAAAGGCCGATATCCATCCCGTCAAAAGATTCAGGCTTTGCTTCTTCAACAACGTATTCTTTCCCTTTGAAAGTAACCTTTTGACCGGCAGTTCTTTCAGAGGCTAACGGAAGAAAACGACCTACAGGAAAATCTCTTTCTTCGAGGACTTTCATCATCTCTTTACCAACCATTCCGGTCGCACCCAAGACACATACGTTATATTTTTTACTCATGATTTTTATTATATCATATCGGTCACTTCGATACGACTTCGTCTACTCAGTGACCGAAGCGTCCGCTCATCGAGTAGCCGCGCTTGCCCTGAGCACCGTCGAAGGGAAGCGGCGTATCGAGATGAGCGAAATAATGATATAATTTTGAAATGAAGAACAAAATCGTCTCAGGGCTCAAAGAGAGTATTGAAGTCAAAAATCTTGTTATCAAAGAGCTCGTCCCTCAAATCGAAGAAGCGACACAGGTCATTATCAAAGCAATTAAGAACGGCAACAAGCTGATGGTTTGCGGCAATGGCGGTTCGGCAGCCGATGCTCAACATATTGCCGGCGAATTTATCGGTCGTTTTTTGAAAAACCGACCAGCGATGGCTGCTATTGCACTGACCACCGATACGACCATTCTCACCTGCCTGGCCAACGACTTTGGCTTTGAAACTGTTTTTGCCAGACAAATTGAAGGTTTGGCAAAAAAGGGAGACGTTGTTTTGGGTCTTTCCACTTCGGGTAATTCAAAAAATGTTGAATTAGCTTTCGCCAAAGCAAAGGAACTCGGCTGCACATCCATCGCCCTACTCGGTTGCGGTGGCGGCACTCTCAAAAAGTCTGCCGACATCAGTCTCATCGTCCCTTCGGCTGCCACTCCCCGAATTCAGGAATCTCATATCACCATCGGCCATATCATCTGCGGGCTGGTTGAGGAAGGGGTTTTCCCTAATGCCTGATAAGGCCGTATTTCTCGACCGCGATGGGACGATAATCGAAGATGTCGGCTATTTAAACAATCCGGCTGATATCAAATTTATCCCCGGCTCACTCGAAGCGATAAAACTACTAAATAAAGCCGGCTACAAAATCATCATAGTGACAAATCAGGCTGGTATTGCCCGAGGTTTAATTCGCGAAGATATGTTACAAACAATCGACAAAACAATCCAGCGACTTATCTTAAACAACGGCGCCTATATTGAAGGTATTTACTATTGTCCTTTTCATGCCGAACACGGCATTTACCCGTACAAACAAGATAGCCAATTGCGAAAACCGAATCCGGGGATGCTCCTAAAAGCGGCCAAAGACCATAATATTGATCTCGCTCATTCCTGGATGATTGGGGATAAGGATGGCGATATTGGCGCGGGTAAAAATGCCGGAACTAAGACTGCTTTTGTAAAAACTGGACTGCATACGGTTGACCGTTTAGCTAACAAACCTGATATAATTGCAGAAGATTTAATGGCGGCAGTCAAAACTATTTTGGGAGAATAAAGAATGGAAAGCCTCAAGAACATCTTGCCCAAATTCAAAGGAAAGAAGATCTTGGTCTTTGGCGATCTGATGCTTGATGAACATATTTGGACCAAAGTCTCCCGCATCTCCCCCGAAGCCCCCGTCCCGATCGCCGATGTTATCCAGATTAACCATGTCCCCGGCGGCTGCGGCAACGTCGCGGCAAATATCACAGCTCTGGGTGGGACTCCGCTTCTAGTCGGCGTTATCGGCCACGACAGTTCGGGTGAAAAACTTCGCAAAGCATTACGCGAGTCAAATATCTCGGCCGGCAACCTAATTATAGACAGAACCAGGCCGACAATCTTGAAATCGAGGATCATCGCCTCTTCACAACATCTGGTCCGAGTCGACCGGGAAGACAGAACAATTTTATCCGACAAACTAATTGCCAACATCACCAAAAAATTACAATCATTGATCAAAGCGGTTGATGGAGTAATTATTTCCGACTACGGCAAAGGGGCGGTCAATCAGCTAACAGCCCAAGCGTTGATCAGCCTGGCCAAAAAGAACAAAAAACCGGTCGCCGTTGACCCTAAAGGGGTCGATTACAAGAAATATCAAGGGGCGACGATTATTACTCCGAACCTAAGAGAGGCTTCAATTGCCACCCGCCTCCTCGTTGTCGGCGAAAAGAATATTATGAAGATGGGGGCTGTCCTGCGCAATGTGGCAGGCACAAAATATGCCTTGA
This sequence comes from bacterium, assembly GCA_043816125.1. GTDB lineage: Bacteria > Margulisbacteria > WOR-1 > O2-12-FULL-45-9 > O2-12-FULL-45-9 > JBDRIF01. The sequence continues at coordinate 2,794 of JBDRIF010000045.1, read as the reverse complement.
TCACCCGCGGTCGTGATGGAATGTCGTTGTTTGCCGAAGATGAAGCAATCTACATTCCGGCTGTCCCTCGAGAGGTCTTTGATATCACCGGCGCCGGAGACACTGTTATTGCGACGATTTCCCTCTCCCTGGCGGCCGGAGTCGACATCAAGACCGCCTGTATTCTTGGCAACTATGCCGCCTCGGTCGTCATTGGCAAAATCGGCACCGCCCCCTGCTTTAGAGACGAGTTATCCGAAGCTATCGAGGGACACGAACCGATCACTAAAAAAATTAAGAAGCGACAGGAGATCAGCAAGATTACCGACAAATTAAGACTCCAGGGAGCAAAGATCGTTTTTACCAACGGTTGTTTTGATATCCTCCATCTTGGCCATGTGCGATATTTGAGTGAGGCAAAAAAACTTGGTGACCTGCTAATCGTTGGCGTCAACAGCGATAGTTCGGTCAAAAAATTAAAAGGGAAAGACCGTCCGTATGTTTCGGAGATGGAACGGGCCGAAGTCCTGGCCTCTCTGGAATGTGTAGACTACGTCTGTCTTTTTGATGAATTGAGACCTGACAATCTAATTAAAGCAGTTAAACCAGAGATTCATGTTAAGGGGGGAGATTATAAGATCAGCCAGCTCCCCGAACGCAAATTAGTCGAATCTCTGGGCGGCAAAGTGATCGTTATCCCTCCGATCAAAGGCCGCTCCACCACAAACATTGTTGAGAAGATCCTGGCAAAACAATAAATATGAAAAGAATAATCATTTGTATCTTGTTACTTGTATCTTGTATCTTGCCCGCACGGGCTTGGCGAATATCCAATGAGCTCAAAGAAGAGGTTGCCGATAAGAAAGCGATTGTGGCCCAAAATCCGACCGATCCACAAGCCAATTTTGAGCTGGCCATCACCTACGCCTATACCAATAACATCATCGAAGGGATGTCTCTCTTGAAGAAAGTCGTCCAACTTGACCCGACATTTAAAGATCGGGCCCTCCCCTTGTATATTGAAAAAGTAAACACAGAGCCGAACGATTGGAAACTTCGTTTTCGCCTCGCCTTTGCCTACTATTTTAACGAGCAGAGGACAGATGCCGTCAGAGAGCTAAAAAACGTCTTAATTATTGATCCAAATAATGTCTGGGCCCATGGCTATCTAGCTTTAATCTATGGGGAGCTTGATAACGTTGACCTGGCCATGGCATTTACAAAAAAAGGACTGGCAATAGATAACAATGTCGCCGCTTTGCATCTACTGTTGGCCGAAGGTTATTATAAAAAAGGGGATAGTTGGCGCGGATTTTTAGAACGGATGGAAGCTGTTCGACTAAAGGCTCTCGGGTTTTAATGAAACTTAGCACAAAAATCATCTTAGGCGCTATCACTATTTTTTTTATCGGGATCTTTGCTTGGGTCGCTTTTAGCCCCAAAGAAGATATTTCTGAACGGATCTACCGGACGTTAAAAGAACAGGAAAACCAGGCCGATATGGCTTTTAAGCAGGTCTCCTTTGAAGAAGTGGTAGCCGGGATTAAATACTGGCAATTAATCGCCGAAACCGCAATGGTCAACAAATCGACTCAACTCTCCACCTTGAAGATATCCAAAGGGAATTTTTATCAGAATGGGAAACCGGTTTTAAGCTTCAACTCCCCCATCGCTCTCTGGGACATGAAAAAGAAGGAGATCTTTCTTGATCAGCCATTGGGTTACGACGTCAGCTTAAAAGATAAAATCGAGGGGTTATTGGCCCAACAAAAAGCCGGAGCCGCCTCTATTTTTAACCTGCCTAAACTTTATGCCAAAAACCCAGGTTACTGGTTTCAAGCCAAGAATTTAAGCTGGAAACTGGCCACTCAGCAGTTGATCTGCAGCGGCAATATCATTTTGAACAAAGGGGAGATCACCGGGCGGGCCGACAGACTGACAAGTGATGTCGGATTACAAAATATTATCCTTGATGGGCGGCCGGTCTTAACAATTGAGCCGACAAACTCGTCGCCAATAACGCTGGAAGCTGTCTCTTTTCAAGTGATCAGTCCCAAAGACGAAATTATTGCCTCTGGAGCCCCGGAAATAAGATGGGAAGAGGCAAATATTCTGGCCGGTAAGATGAAATATCTGCAGGCCGAAAACATCCTTGAGCTCTCTGACCGCGTTAAGGTAAACTATATGGATATTGAGGCCTGGGGGGATTCGGCTCAATATTTTACCGAAGAGCAGACCATCATATTATCGGGCAAAGCCCGGGCGACTCAAGGGGAAAATACTTTGGCCGGAAAAAAAGTTAGACTCTCGTTAAAAGATAAAAAGATATCTGTCATCGGACAGGGGAAAGTAGTAATAACAGACGAGGATTTGGCTAAATGACAACACAATTAAAAACCAGGCCTAAACCAAAACTAATCCACAACAAAAAATCACCAGACTGGGATATTATTATTATCGGCGGCGGGCCGGCCGGCTTAACGGCTGCCTTATACGCGGCCAGATCGCGGCTAAAAGTGATGATTATCGAAAAGATGATCATGGGTGGGATGGTCACAACCACTTCTCACATCGAGAATTATCCCGGCTTTCCTGAAGGGATTTCGGGGATGGATCTGGGCGCTCAGATGGAAAACCAGGTCAAAAAACTAGGAGTAACCGTCACCTGGGGAATTGTTCAGAGTATAAAGAACAGCAAAAATGAATTTACCGTCATTGTTGACGACAAGAGTTACACCGCCAAGGCACTGATTGTCGCCTCGGGGACCGAAGCAGCCAAGATTGGGGTCCCTGGCGAAGATGAGTTTCGTGGCCG
>JBDRIF010000044.1:0-11599 GCA_043816125.1 bacterium | reverse complement strand
CAAAGGGACCAAGAGCCTGGTGCTGGAAGAGCAAGCAGTGGCGATCGACGCCCAAGCATTGTGGGATATTATTGTGACACTTGACCGGGCAGATCTTTACACTATGCCAGATCAGGATAGCCAGGCATTAAGCACCGGCCGGCGGTCGATGAAATTTGCCGCAATCATTCACTTTGTCTCCTATATGAGATTTAAGCTGGCTGCGGACGCCGGGAAACTGAAGCTTTCTGACAAGGATAAGGTTCTGGAAGAACAAAAACATCTGCGAGCAACGATTCAAGCTGATCCTCATTACTTTTTTTGCTACAAATTATTGGCTGAATCTCTTTTGCAAGCAGGGAGATTCGCGGAAGTTAGGACACTTTTGGAACAAGCGTTAAATCTTCCGGCAGCAGTGACCCCTGGCGAAAGAGTGACCGCACACGTCTATCTATACCAGGCCTACTGGGCAATGGCCGGAGAAGCACACGCCAGAGACAAGGGCAATCTTCCCCGGCTCGCGAAAACAGCTATTGACCATGGGCAGGAGGTCCTCCGTCTTTGTTGTCCGGATAATCAGCCGGTCTTAAAAGGAGAGCTGGGAGACGGTTATTACAAACATCATGCCTCCATCCAAATGGCCATGGCTATCCATGACAGCCTAAGCGGAAATTTGAGAGGGGCCGAAACTTACTATCGGGCGGCAATTGCCGCGGCAGAAGATAATGTCCACATGCTGTTATATTTGGTACGACACGCGGAAGAGGATAAAAACTTTGATGAAACATTAGCATTAGAAGCGGCCCTGGCCGCTGATCCGGCTTGCGTCCCCGCCTTAGCTAGTTTAGCCAGAGTAAAAATTGAGCAGGATAAACATCAGGAAGCGCTGAGCCTATACGAACGATTAATAGCCATTGAACCGCTCCATTTTGCCGGCGCCCCCAATTACGGAATTTGCTTGGTCAGAGTTGGCAGAGCTGAGGAGGCCAAACAATATTTTCTACACATGCTTAGGGTGGTAGATTCCGGCCAAGAAAAGAACACACGACTTCTCTTTTTGTTGCATCAAAACCTTGGCGGCGCATATCATCAGCTAAAAGACAATGTGCGAGCCACTACTTATTATCGTCAGGCCTTAGAAATAGCCAAGAGAGCTGAAGGAGAAGATATCGATAAAGAGGATGTTAAGCAGGTTTATCTGGGGCTAATTAATGCGGCTCCGTCGGCCGCGGAAGCGAGCGCTGTTCACCGCGAGGCGATCACAAACTGCGGCGAAGATAAGGAATTTTATTATTTTGCCGCTTACAGTTATATGGAAGTAAAAGATCATGACAAACTATTGGAGATGGTGCGGGGGATATATAAACTGGATCCAAATTGGACAGACCTTTACGATATTCTTGAGGAATTAGGCGAATTTGGCGGCGTTGCCTGGGAACAGACACAAAACTTTCTTCGATCATGTAGAAGAGACTTCGGCTTCTTGTCGCCAATGAATCGCGCTGGCTGGCTGTTGAAGAACGAGGCAAAGTATCCTGTTTTGGCAAAATATTTACGATCTCTTGATAAGCCAGTGGCAACCGAGTTTCTGGCTCAGGCTAGAGGATTATCAACTGGCCCCAGCATATTTGGAACACAACAGGCAACGCCAAGCTGGCTGGCAAACGCTCTGGCAGAAAAAGACAAGAAGGCAGCCGCTCAACAAAAAAACAATAAAGGGCCAAAAAGGTTTAAGAAAAAAAGAGTCTGATGATAGTATCTTCAGCAATAATATTATTGGCTCTCGCGGATACAGGAAGCAGCCAACCATATATTATCCCTCGTTCCGCTTTTCGCTTTTTTGCCGAGGAAACGAAATACGAGCCGATGGAAGAAGGAGAGGCTGTCTGGCTTTTGCGTTTGTCATTCCCGGAACCAAGAGCCTCCATGTCACGCGTAACAAAAGTCCACTTTGAATACACAGCTAATTCCGGCCGCTGCATTGAAGAATCAGCTTTCTTTAACAATCAGTATAATGGCCGGCAGGCAACATGTTCGGCCAAGCCCGGGAGTCACGATACCATTACAGTTTATTTTCTTGGAGAAAGCGAAAATATAATTGCCAAAACAAAACCTTTTCAGTTTACTTTTCCTCATAATAAATAATATCCGTGTAATCCCGCGAAAATCCTGCAAAATCCTGTGAGATCGATTTATTGCATAAAATCTAAGTTGGAAGGCAGATATGGCGAATAAAACGAAGAGGGGGGAAACGGGGAGATGGCGGAAACGGCAGGAAAGAAAAAAATGATTATCCTCGTCTTCGCCCTTCAGTCATCTAGGCCTTCCGGCCCTTTTGCCCCTTACTGCCTTTTCGGCCCTATCTGCCCTACTTCATAAAATCTAATTCGGAAATATCGACGGCTTCAAAATCGTCTTTGCGGTTTTTGGGAACAGAAACTTCGTGATATCCATCGAGATTAACAACGCCACCATCCTGCGGCGTGTCACCAAAAGGGGAAGGATCAATAAACTCCGGCTTCAATTCCCACTTGTCAAAAAGATTATCGTCCAGCTCTTCGAGATAACGAGAGGTCTTCATTAAAACCTCACCATCATAACCCGAATAGATCATCGGATAAGATAAATATAATTGGTCTTTCGCCCTGGTTACCGCAACATAAAATAAGCGGCGCTCCTCTTCCATCTCTTCATCTTTGCCAAACGAGAGATACGAAGGAAACTTCCCGTCAGCCAGCCAAACAACAAAAACAGCCTTCCATTCTAAACCTTTGGCCTGATGAACGGTTGTCAACACGCAAGCCTCTTTGTCGCCAGCTTCCCCTTCAACCACAGTTTCCGATTCAATCCCGGAGACCAGAGCTAAGGCACTTAATAATTCTTCTAACGACTTGAATTGTGTCGCGTAACCGCCTAACTGTTCCAAATCTTCCAAGCGGTCGTTCCAATTAGGATACTGATTTTTCAAATACCCCTCATAACTCGACTGAGCAATAGTCTTGATCATCTCTGCCGGCTTATCCTGCTGTTCATTCAGTTTTTGGAGGAGCTCCTGAAACATTTTGAATCCCCGCTCGGCTCCACGCGGAATTAAATGGGCTAAATCGTGAGCCAAAATAGATTCGATCGGCTTGAGATTGGAGGTGACAAATTGAAAAATCTTCTCGGCTGTCTTTTGCCCGATCCTATCAATCAACTTGAGAATTCTTCCCCAGGAGATTTCATCATAAGGATTATGGAATATTTTTATATAAGCCAAAACATCTTTAATATGTGCTTCTTCAAAGAATCTAATCCCTGAACGGACCTCAAAGGGGATCCCCCTTTTCGTCAGCTCCATCTGAATTTCCATTGATTGATAATGAGAGCGATAGAGAACCGCCATGTCGTTTAGGCTTAACCCCTCCTCTCTCATCTCCAGCATCCGTTGAGCGATAAACTCCGCCTGCTCATAAACAGTGGTGACCGGGAGAAGTACAGGCTTTTGGCCTATAGGCCTGTAGGCCTTTAGGTTCTTCTCGAATTTTTCCTTTGCTAATTCGATTGAATCATTGGCAATTTTTAGTATCTCAGGAGTTGAGCGATGATTAACCTCTAATTTATAAACCTTCGCCTCAGAATACATTTTAGGAAAATTCATAATATTCTTAAAATGGGCGCCGCGGAAGGAGTAAATACTTTGAGAATCGTCGCCAACGACGGTTAAGTTGCGATGCCGTTTAGCCAAAAGATCGATTATCTGGGCCTGAATCAGATTGGTGTCCTGATATTCATCGACCATAATGTGGAGAAATTTCTGGGCAAACTTTTCGGCAATATCCGGGTTATCTTTTAATAATTTCAACCAAAGAACAAGTAGGTCATCAAAATCCATTAAATTCTGTTTTTTCTTTTTTTCCTGATATCGTTTATGGATCGCCTCGATCTCTTCGGTTAAAGTTTCGTGCTGGGGGTAATGGTAGGCAATTATATCGGTAATTGATTTTTGTTTATTGGCCGCCAAACCAAAGATCCCCAACAGCTGATCTCCTTTGGGAAACCTGCGCGCTTTGACGTCAATATTCGCTTCGGCGACACACGAATCGACCAACTGCTTCGAGTCGGCTCGATCTAATATTGTAAAGTTTGCTTCGTAGCCAATCAGCTTGGAATGTTGGCGAAGCATCCGATTCCCGACCGAATGGAAAGTCCCGCCCCAAATCCCTTTGACATCGCGTTGCAAGAGCAGTTCGACTCGGGACAACATTTCTTTCGATGCTTTATTGGTAAAGGTAACTAAAAGGATTCTGTCTAGGGGAACGCCAGACTCAACCAAATAAGCAACACGATAGGTGATCGTCCGTGTTTTTCCCGAGCCGGCGCCGGCAATCACCAGCATCGGTCCGCCCGGCGACAAGACAACCGGCAGCTGCTCGGCATTCAGCTCGTCTTTGTAATTGATGCGCAGGTTTTTACCGGCATCAAAATGGGATTTTAATATGTATTGGTGGGGCATAGGAACTAGCATTATAACATGCCTGGCAAATCTTCATGAATGTTGAAATTTCCTTTTTTGGGAAATAAATACTAAGAGAAAGGAAACAAAAAGACTAAACGATCTTTAAACAAACATCCAACGCCCTGGCCGAATGAGTCAACGCCCCAACAGAAATATAATCAACCCCGGTTTTGGCGATCGATTTTACTGATTTCAAATTTACCCCGCCTGAAGCTTCGGTTTCTATCTTGGCTTTTTTGCAGAGCTTAACCGCCTGCCGCAGTGTTTTAAGATCCATGTTATCGAGAAGAATTCTATCTGCTCTCTCCTCTATCGCCTCTTTCACTTCTGTCACTGTCTTGGCCTCCACTTCTATCCACTTATTGCGCCTTTTGACTCTTATTGACTCAACGGCTTCCTTGATTCCCCCTGCCGCCTCAATATGATTATCCTTGATTAAAACAGCATCGAACAAGCCAATCCGATGATTGGTGCCGCCGCCTGCTTTGACAGCGGCTTTTTCTAACAAGCGCAATCCTGGGGTGGTTTTCCTAGTATCAAGAATTCTTGCCCCTTGACCCTTGACCCTGGCCACAAATTGATTCGTTAGCGTCGCGATTCCGGAAAGCTGCTGTAAAAAGTTAAGAGCGACCCTTTCGCCTGTTAAAATCCCTCGCGCAGGCCCAGAAATTTCTGCAACAACTTGCCCCTCCCTCACCATCTCTCCCTCTCTCAATCTCTCAATCATTTTTATACTGCGATCAACCTGCCTGAAAACTTCTTTTACAACTTTCAAACCAAAAATCACACCGGCTTCTTTAGCCACAATAATAGCTTTCGCCTTTTGATTTTTTGACACAATAGAATTAGTTGTTATATCGCCAGAGCCAACATCTTCTAATAAGGCACGCCGAACGAGACCTTTCATCGGAGGAGGATCCAGACAAGATAATAGTAGACAACCGGAGCGGTAAAGATAAAACTATCCATTCGATCCAATATTCCGCCATGCCCCGGGACCAGATCAGAAGCATCTTTGACCCCCGCATCACGCTTGATCAATGATTCAACCAGATCGCTGAATTGGGCAACGATCCCGATAATTCCACCCAAGATCAAAGAATGAACAGTGCTGAAGTCGGCATAATAGCCAAAGATGTAAGCGGCAACCAACGCAAAAATAAACCCGGCGATCGCCCCTTCAACACTCTTCTTCGGAGAGACCGACGGCCAAAGCTTGTGCCTGCCAAAGGCCTTGCCGGCAAAGTAAGCAACAACATCCAACGCCCAGACGGTCATCATCATAAAGATCAGGTACGCCCCCTTATCCGATAACGCCCTGATAAAAAGAAAGTAACTATAAAACCAACCGATATAAATCATCCCCATCAAGGTAACAGCGATGTCGACAATGGCTTCTTTGGGCCGCTCTTTTAAAAACAACGTTGCGATCATTGTCACAACCGCAGAAACAGTAAGGATGGCCGCTTGAGCCGGCTCCCAATCTTTTTTGAGAGCAAAATAACCAAGCACGATAAAGAAGATGGTAAAGAAATTGCCAACCCAAAAAGCGGGATGAAAATCTTTGCGTCTCATCAAACCATAAAATTCATTCAGAGACAACAAGGCAAGGATCAGGATCAGAGCCAAAAAAGGGACCCCGCCAAAATAGACACAGGCCAGAAGGATGGGCGCCATTAAAGAGGCGGTAATAACTCTAGTCAGCATTAAGTTGCTCCGCGGTCTGGCCAAATTTTCTGACCCGTTTTTGGTAATCCTCGATCGCTTCTTTCAGTTGTGGTTTGCGAAAATCCGGCCAGTAAAGATCGGTCACATATATTTCGGTGTAAGCAATCTGCCAGAGAAGAAAATTGGATACGCGCATCTCGGAAGCTGTCCGGATCAACAAGTCGGGATCAGGCATCCCCGCAGTATAGAGATGTGCTTCGATCGTTTTTTCGTCTATCGTCTTTCGTCCCTCGTCCATCACTGCTTGCACCGCATCCACAATCTCCGCCCTCCCCCCATAATTAACCATAATATTTAAAACTACCCCATCGTTGTTTTTGGTCTTAACCATCATCCCTTGCATCTTTTCATGTAGCTGTTGAGGAAAGCCTTGTAACCGTCCCAAAAAATTAACCTTAACCTTGTTTCCCATCAGCTCATCCATTTCGGATTCTATCTTTTCCGCAAATAGCTCCATCAAAAAATCGACTTCCTCTTTGGGGCGACGCCAGTTTTCTGTGGAAAATGTGTAGATAGTTAAATATTTGACCCCGAATTCCTGGCAGGCTTTCAAAATGTCGCGGACCGATTCGGTCCCTTCCCGGTGGCCCATGATACGAGGCAAGCCTTTTTGTTTGGCCCAACGGCCATTCCCATCCATGATGATGGCGATATGCTGAGGGATGTTTTGCAGGTCCAGAGCTAGACCTCCATGACTTCTTTTTCTTTGGCCGCAAACAAGGAGTCGATATCTTTGCAGGTGTTATCGGTAATAACTTGGATCTTTTTGTCTAAATCTTTTTCGTCGTCTTCGGTGATTTTTTTGTCACTCTTCTGTTTTTTGGCGCTGTCGAGCGCTTCGCGTCGAACGTTTCTGACCGCCACCTTGGCATCTTCACTCTCTTTTTTGATCATCTTAACCAACTCTTTGCGGCGCTCCTCGGTCGGCTCAGGCAACATCAGGCGGATCACATTTGCTTCGCGCTTCGGATGGATCCCCAAATCTGATTTTAAGATCGCCTTTTCAATTTCAGCGGAAGAATTCTTATCAAAAGGGGTAACCATTAATTGTCTCGGTTCAGGGACAGAGATTGAGGCGAGTTGTTTCAGCGGACATTCGGTCCCGTAGTAGCTCACTTTGATCTGGTCAAGTAAAGAGGGGTTGGCCCGACCGGTTCTGACCCCGGAAAAGTTTGTTTTTAAAACCTCAATCGCCATCTTCATCTTATGTTCTGATTCTTTTAATACATCTAACATTTTTACCCCCTCACTTGCTCAACCGCGACCAGGGTACCGACATCTTTCCCCTGCGCCGCTTTTTTGATATTGCCCAGTTTCATCACGTCAAAAACAATAATCGGGATCTTGTTTTCCATGCACAAAGAAGCGGCTGTTGTGTCCATCACCCGTAATCTTTTTTTAATTAATGTCATGTGGGTCATTTTCTTAAACTTCTTGGCATCTTTATGAACGGCCGGATCTTTGTCGTATATCCCGCCAACCTTGGTCGCCTTTAACAAAACATCAACATCAAGCTCGGCGGCGCGCAAAGCAGCGGTTGTATCGGTAGAAAAATACGGATTGCCAGTGCCGGCCGCCAGAATAAGGACCCGCCCTTTTTCCATGTGGCGGACAGCCCGGCGGCGAATAAATGGTTCGGCAACCGATTTCATTTCGATAGCGGTTTGAACTCGAGCAGGGACCCCGTGTTGTTCCAGGGAATCTTGCAGCGCAAGTGAGTTGATAACCGTCGCCAGCATCCCCATGTAGTCGCCAGTCGCCCGATCGATCCCTCTGGTTGCCCCAGCTACCCCGCGAAAAATATTTCCGCCACCGACAACGATCGCAATATCGACCCCTATTTTTTTGGCACTTTTGACCTCTTCAGAGATTTGTTTTAGAACTTCAAAATCGATTCCGTATTTTCGTTGGCCGCCAAAGACTTCACCGGAGAGTTTTAAGAGGATTCTTTTATATTTTGACCTTGCCATGACGTATAAAAGTATATTATAATTCGGCTGAAATGGCAATTCTCTTCCCCTACTTTGAATTAGCCGCGGCGCTGTTCATTCTCTTCATGGCCTTTGAGTCGATGTCCAGATATTCCAACAACCGGGTCGGCCGTTTTTTTGCCCGTCTCGCATTAATCGCTTTTCTTTCTGCAATTTTTGAGTATTCGGTCCGGATCGCTATGACTATGGAGCTGGCCGCTCACATCCATCGGTTAACCGGCTTAACCTGGTCGCTCCTCTTTCCGGCCTTCACTTATTTTTGTGTCTTATTTACCGGGAACGAACGATCCCTAAAGAAGACTAGTTCGCGACTAATTTTCTTCAGCCCGGCAATCATTTCGGCCGCCCTCTTTTTGTTCACCAACGTCATGATCACTCGCTACGAAATCTGGTCGATCGGGGTTATTTACCAACCCTCTCCCTGGTACTGGTATTATGCGCTCGTCAATTTTGGCTATATTTTATTGGGGATAACAATTCTACTGCGACATGCCAGAATAACCCCACAAAAAGAAGTAAAAAAACAGGCGTTGGTAATTGCGTTGGGGACCGGTTTGGCCTTACTGCTGGCCGGGGTAACCGATGAAGTAATCCCGCTTATTTTAGGTCAACGAATCTTTTGGCCGACTGCAATTTTCTCTCTCGCTCTGATGCAAGCTTTTGTTTTTTACGCCATGCGTCATTACAGTCTATTTTCTGTCTCTCCGGGGATGGTAGCGGATGTCATTATCGAGACGATGCCCGATTCATTAGTGGTAACCGATTTGGGCGGCCGGATATTGTTATTGAACGAGGAAGCACACAAATACTTTCATGCGGACAAAGAAGAAATTCTAGGCAAGAACATCAAAGACCTTTTTCTGGATAAGGATAAATTCTATCAGCTTTATGAGATTGTCGTTAATAAAGGGCAGGAAATTGAGCGATTTGAAACCAAACTTTGCGATCCGAAAGGCCAGTGCTTACCTTCGTATATTAACGCCAACGTCTGTCGCGACGCGACCGGAACTCTTTTGAGCATCATTTTCGTCCTGCGTGATATTCGGGGTTAAATCTGTTAAAATAGAAGCAACACCATGACTCCAAAAGAAGCAATAATTAAAAAGATAAAAGAAGAACTCTCCATGCAATATCAGCCGACTAAGCTAGTGCTGTTTGGTTCCGCTACGTCAAAAGGACTTGAACAAGCTAACGATATTGATCTGTGCGTCATAAAAAATGGATTTAAGGATAAAAGCGAAGAATTTGTTAAAATCCGAAAGATTTTGGGCAGAACAATTGTCCCTCTGGATGTGTTAATCTTCAATCAAGAAGAATTCAACCGCCGAAAAGATATTTGGGGAACAGTACAGTATGAAATAGACAAAAATGGAGAAGTTTTATATGAATCCAAATGAAATTGAAAAGAAAAAGATTGTTCAGGAATGGTTTGACAAAGCCAAGGCAGATTTAGAATCGGCAGAAATTCTCCTCAAAGAAAGCAAAAACTATGACATTGTCGCTTATCATTCCCATCAAGCAATAGAAAAGTTTTTTAAAGGGACCTTGCTACAAAATGATCAAACCTTCAAGTTTTCTCATGACTTAAATGCCTTATTTGATGAAGTTTGCAATTTATTGAAGATAACCGATCTAGAAAAAGATCTTTCATATGTAAATTCACTATATCCCAGGCTGCGCTATCCAACTGGAGATCTAGTCACTGCCGAAGCTGCGGAAAAATGCCTGGCTATCGCAAAAAAGATAGTTAAGCACTAATAATTACTATGTTCTCCCCAACCGACTCCAAACAATATGATGTCATAGTAATCGGCGCCGGCCATGCCGGGATCGAAGCAGCCTTAGCTGCCGCTCGCCTCGGCTGCCAAACCCTCCTCTTGACCATGAATCTCGATGCCATTGCCCGGATGTCGTGCAACCCGGCGATCGGTGGCCCAGCCAAAAGCACTCTAGTTCGAGAAGTCGACGCCTTAGGCGGCCAGATCGGCATTTCTACCGACTGTACTTTTCTGCAGATGAAGATGTTGAATACAAAAAAAGGGCCGTCTGTCCATGCTCTCCGCGCGCAATCGGACTTGAATTTGTACCATCAAACCATGCGTAAGATTCTGGAAGAACAAGAGAATTTGGATTTGGTTGAAGGGGCTGTAATAGAAATTGTAACAAGTGACAAGAAATTGTTGACTGGGGTCAAGACTAAAGACGGAAAAGTATATCAAGGAAAAACGGTAGTAGTAACAACTGGAACATTTCTAAACGGAATTATACACACCGGCATGATCCACGCCGAAGCGGGCCGGGCGGGAGAATTCCCCTCAAAAGGCCTATCGGAAAGCTTGAAGTCCCTCGGCCTGGAGCTCGGTCGGCTAAAAACCGGGACCCCCGCCCGCCTAAAAAAGAGCTCAATCGATTTCACCAAGATGGCAATCCATCCCGGCGATCCAGAACTAAAATTTTTTTCGTTTATCTGGGAATATGAACAATACGGCTTTGCCGGATCACCGGATAACCCGATCTCCCGATTACCTCAAATCCCCTGCCACCTAACCTGGACCAACGAAAAAACCCACGACATAATCAGAGCAAACCTTGAATTTTCTCCCCTCTTTCAAAAGAAGATCAAAGGGGTCGGACCCAGATACTGCCCGTCAATAGAAGATAAGGTGGTCCGCTTTCCGGAAAAGACTCGCCAGATGTGTTTTATCGAGCCGATGGGGAGAGACTCGGATCAAATGTATGCCCAGGGGATGAGTACAAGTTTGCCCGGAGAAGTTCAACTCGCTATGTTAAGAACAATGCCCGGTCTCGAAAACGTCGAAATCGTCCAGCCAGGCTATGCTGTCGAATATGATTATGTCCCGTCCAGACAATTGAATTATTCCTTGGAAACAAAAGAGATGGAAGGACTCTTTTGCGCCGGACAGATTAATGGGACTTCCGGTTATGAAGAAGCGGCCGCCCAAGGATTAGTTGCCGGGATCAATGCGGCGATGAAAGTTAAAGGCCGAGAACCTTTAATTATGGGTCGTGAAGAATCATATATTGGCACATTAATCGACGACTTAATCACCAAGGATATTGATGAGCCGTACAGAATGCTAACTTCCCGTTCCGAATATCGTTTAATTCTACGCCAAGACAATGCCGATTTACGTCTAACAGAAAAAGGGTGGCAGATCGGATTAATTTCCGAAGAAAGATACTCTGCTTTTCAGCGCAAGAAAAAAGCAGTTGAATCAGAAGAGCGGATCTCTCCGGAAGTCGGCGAACAAATTGATATTCAAAAGAAATATGCCGGCTATGTTCGCCAACAAGAAAAACAGATCGCTCGCTTTAAGAAGATGGAGAATAAACGGATACCTCAAGAGATGGAATTCAAAAACCTGCACGGACTGTCAACAGA
>JBDRIF010000043.1:0-36149 GCA_043816125.1 bacterium | reverse complement strand
GAAGAACCGGAAATAGTAATTGCCGCTTTTGTCGCTCACGGTGAGCATGGTGATCGGGCTTCAGCCCGCGTCGCCCGCGATATCTTGGCCTGGTACAAACAATATCGTTTTACTGAAGAATTTGAGATTCTTCCTTACGACGGTCAATATGTTTGGCAAGGGACAAAAAAAGTCCCATATTCCAGTTTGCAATAGTTTTTCCTCTATGATAAAATTATTTTGACAAGGAGAATATACTATTATGGCTAAAACAACAGTTGAATTAAAAGCGAAAAAGAGAGAAGAAAAAAAGAAAAAGGTCAAAGCCTTACGACTGGCCGGATCGATACCGGCTGTCATTTATGGCCGCAAATTTGAGTCGACTCCTATTGTAGTAGACAACAAAGAGTTCAGAAAAAAAGTTTTAGCTTCCGAAGCCGGACACAACTTAATATTCAACGTTAAAATTGCCAGCGGGGAAACTGTTCCCGTTATTACCCAAAATATTCAACGCGATCCATTAACCGGAAATATTCTTCATCTCGATTTCATGAATATTTTGATCGATGAAAAGATCAAAGCAAAGGTTCCTGTCGAATTTACCGGCGGGGTCCCAGTGGGGGTCAAGGATGACGGCGGCGTATTAATTCACGGTCTAAGAGAGATTGAAATCAAATGTCTGCCAATGGAAATTCCCGATCGTTTTAAAGTCGATGTTTCCAAGATGGCTATCAACGATTCTATTCATATTTCCGATCTGGAAATTGGCAGCAATATTGAGGTCTTAGAAGATATGTCCGCAATGATCGCTGCTGTTACCGCGGCAACCAAAGAAGAAGAGCCGACAGCTATCCCGATTCCTGATGGGGCATTGCCGGAAGGTGTAGCTGCTGCAGGAGCTGAAGGGGCTGTTGCTGCACCTGCCGATGGGGCGGCCAAACCCGAGGCCGGAGCCAAAGTTGATGCTGCTAAACCGGCACCTGACAAAGCCGCAAAAAGTAAAGACAAAAAGGAATAATTAATGGCTGATATGCCCGTTGGCGGCGGTGACGTTCATCCCGGCAAGCCGATAATCTGGCCTTCTGGTAAACCGACTTCGAGCACTCCTGTCAGTCCCTCACAACAAACCCAAACACCAGGCGGCGTAAAAGGGATTCCGCCCAAAGCTGCGCCTGTTAAACCGGGTGAAGTTGCTCCGACAACCCCGACCTCTCCAAGCGCCCCGGCAGCACCGGCTAAACCGGCTCCAAGTATTACCCGCGCCCTAACTGTCTCCGACATCAGAGCCCATCTTTTGAGTGTTCAAGTCGAACCAAACGATGCCAATACCAAAATGGCTTCGCTAATGTTGCGCAACGGGGTAGAGCTTTCACGGACCAACTTTGTCAAACTGGGGACTATGCTGCAGGGGACAAATAAATCTCAAGCGATGCAGGAGGCGGCGTTGGTTTTGCTGATGAAAGGGATCGATTCACCTCAAGCGGTCAAAGTATTGGGGCAATTTTTCTCGCAAAATCCCGGCCTCGCTTCACAGTTTATGGCGATGCAGGATGCGACCGGAAGTTTGATGACTGCTCTGGGGATGGGCAAAGCTCTGCTCGATCCGAGTCTGGTTGCTCAACTCGGCTCGCTCCTCTCTCAATTTGAGGAAAATTTTAAAACTTTAACCCAAATGAGTTCTGAAAAATCGGCGCTTAACAGACAAAACATGATCAGCGATGTCAGAGCCTTAAAATCACTTTTGCAGGGGGTCCAACAAAAAGCACCCAACACCGACACAGCCGAATCGCAGGCTTTGCAATCTGCCATGATGCAGTTTCAGGGAAAACTCGACGGGGTAATGCAAAATCTTTTAGCTCAGGCGATCCTCTCCAACACCGGACGGGAAAACGTCAACTATATTTATCATCAGATACCAAACGCCATGACCAATCCACCCAAAGATTTTGAAATAGTTATCAAAAGGGACGGGGAGGGGAAGAACTCTGTTGTCGATCCACGCAACACCCAGGTTGTCATGTCGATGGAGACAGAAAACATGGGGAAGATGGTTGTCTCAATGTATGTTAAAGATAATAAAGTTTACGTTGTTTTTGTTTTTTCCGAAAAAGATTACGGCAGCAACGGCCGGAGCCTGATCGCCAAAGAGTTTGGCGGCTTACAGCAAAAATTGGCCGAGCGCAATTACTCGGTTACCGGTTATCAGGTCAAAGTCGACGCGGCGATGTGCAATATCAAGCCGTACCTTTTTCCGATGCTGGCCAGGCTTGATGATTTGCTAAAAAAGATCGACATAGAGGCGTAATAATGGCAGAAGAAAAAGAAATTAAAGCAGTAGTCGCACTTAGATACGATATCGATCGTGATAAAGCGCCGCTAGTCATTGCCTCCGGCCGCGGGCAGGTGGCGGACGAAATTTTACGCATCGCCGAAGACAATAAAATACCGCTTTATGAAGATCCGGAACTGGCAAAATTATTAGCCAAGCTGGAACTCGATACCGAGATCCCGGCCGAGCTTTATTCTCTGGTCGCCGAAGTCCTCTTTTTTGTCTACAAACTCGACCGGATGGCCCAAAAACGCGAGCGGGTTGTTGGCAAAATTAAAGACGAAGAAAAAGCTAAAAAAAGTTTATAATTTCAATATAATTTCTGATTGACAATTGTTCTCAAGACGCCTATAATTTTTTTTAAGATGACCGACAGAATTTTACAGATCGGTGAAGCCGGTTTAGAGTCTTCTGATGAACGTGTCAGGAAGCTCATGGACAACATGGTCAACTCTGAGGTTCCCGGCTACAAAAAATCAGAGGCAGTCATTCGCGGTTTTCCTCTCGAGCTCGATGCCGCCTCTCAAAGACTCTCCTCCGTTGCCCCACAGGTAGAAGGGAGCTTTTATAGCAATGTTCAGGGAGCGCTGGTTAAAACAGATAACCAGCTCGATCTCGCTTTGGCCGGAGACGGCTATTTTGTCGTCGCCGGAACCTGGGGTGAGGGCTACACCAGAGACGGCCGTTTCCACCTGGACAAAGAGGGGCGAATGGTTAGTGTGGCCGGTAATTTCCCCGTCCTCGGCCAGAATGGACCGATAATTGTTACCCCCGGCGCACAAGTTTCTTTTAGCCAGGCGGGTGAGGTCAAGATCGATGGAATTACTATTGATACGATTAGAGTTGTTAATCCGGAAAGCGCGGAAATATTAGAATCGATCAACGGCAGTATCTTCAAGACAAAAGATGTTAACAATGCTATGCTAGAAGTCGAAACCCCCAGAGTTATACAGGGATATATCGAAACTTCCAATGTTAATGTGATTGACCAGATGATGGAAATGATTTATCTCGAAAGAAGTTACAGTATTAATTCGAAACTGATCCAGACTCGTGATGCCACACTCGCCCGGGCGATCGAAATGGGCCGACCGACACAATAAAATAGGGGGTAGAAAATGTTTCAACCATTATACGTCGCGGCAACCGGTTTATCGGCTCTGGAAGAAGAGATCCTCAATATCACCGACAATCTTTCTAATGCCCAAACCGTCGCTTTTAAAAAAGGGCGAACCGAAATGGAAAGTCTTTTCTATGTCGATAAGACTTTTCAGGATATGTTGCAGGAAGAGATGGACGGCTATGAAACCCCGCCGGTCAATGTTGAACACGGCACCGGTGTCCGGGTAGCGGCTACTACCCGCAATTTTGCCCAGGGGTCGATCAGTGTTACCAATAATCCTCTCGATCTGGCTATCAATGGAGAGGGCTTTTTTCAATTCTTGATGCAGGATGGGACGATGGCCTACGGACGGGCCGGTAATCTGCATATCGATAACGAAGGAAATATTGTCGACCCCAACGGCCGCAAGTTGGTGCCGGAAATCGTCATTCCAACCGGAACAACCTCGATGGTTTTTCGGCAGGATGGGGCGATCTTTGTGGCTGTCGACGGTAGTAACACTTATTCGGAGATCGGGCAATTAGATATCGCTCGTTTCACCAACTCTGCCGGTTTAAAAAGTATCGGTCAAAATCTCTACCAGGCGACCGCCGCTTCGGGCGAAGCAATGTTGGGGACTGCCGGAGAAGATGGTTATGGTTTAATTAATCAATATGCTTTAGAACAATCAAATGTCGACGTGATCTCGGAGATGATGCGGATGGTTATGGTCCAGCGGGTTTTTGACACGGTCTCCAAGGCTGTGCAATCGTACGAAAGCATGTTAACAAGTCTGGAGAGGATGAAACAATAAGCAAATGACTAAAATCGCAACCATTATCATCTTTGTTTTGATTTGCCTGACACCAGTTGTAGCGATTGAAAACCCGGAAGCGGCAGTCACCAAAGTAATTGAAAATTATATTATCACCCAAAAACCCGAGCTAACCGGTCTGGATATTCAAATCACCTATAAATTTGCCGATAAAACTTTTGCTCAGCTGAAAAACGTTCCCGATACGGCAATTCTTAAAGTTATGGCGCGAGAGAGCGATTTTAATCCGCTGGGCAATGTTATCTTTCCGCTTATTGTTACGCTCGGAGAAGAAGAACAAAAAATATTTATCCGGGCCGAGGTCAAAGTCTTAAAGAAAATTGTTGTCGCCGGCAAACTTATCAAACGGGGTCAGCTGATCACCGAGGAATTATTAACCACCGCCGAAAAAGATATTGCCATGATCCCGCAAAAATATTTTACCGGGCTTGAACAACTCAAAGAGTCCGAAGCAAAAACCAACATTCCAAAAAATAGCGTTCTTTATGAATGGATGATCAAAACTGTGCCCCAGATCAGGCGCGGCGACAGTGTGACAATAAATGTTATGGCAAATAATCTCTTGGTAAAATCCGCAGGGGTCGCTCTGGAAGACGGTTATATCGGTAAAATGATCCGGGTCAGGCGAACAGGATCGGACAAAATTGTTGACGGTAAATTGGTTACTCCAAACGAAGTAAAGGTGGTTTTATGAGAATAGTAATTTGTCTCCTGATGGTTGTATCCTTAATGTTTCCCGTCGGAGCAGATTCACTTTGGCATGACGAGAGTGCCTCGCCTTACAGCACCCAAAAAGCTTATAAAGTCGGAGATATTCTCAATGTTTTGATTTTGGAAAGCACTTCTGCCCAAAACAAAGCCGGGACAGATACCGATATCAAGGATGATCTCGGAGCCAAGTTTTCTCACACCATCAGCCGCTTAGCTCCACTCATCGGCGCCAACAACGAAGCCTCCGGCCAACTATACAATCGCTATAAAGGATCGGGACAGACCTCTCGCACCAGCAAAGTGCAGGCCAGAGTAGCCGCCTGGGTAACCGACGTCTTGCCCAACGGAAATTTATCGATCAAGGGAAAACACAAAGTCGAGGTTAACGATGAATTGCAGGAAATTGCGATCTCCGGTATTGTTCGGCCCAAAGATATCAGCGGCGAAAATACCATCTTTTCATATCAGGTGGCAAATGCTAGTCTATCTGTTAAAGGGACAGGGGTAGTGGCCGAGACCGAATCACCCGGTTGGTTAACAAGATTGTTAAATTGGTTATTTTAGGAGCGCAAATGAAAAAGAAATTTAATTTCATTATTTGTCTCTTGGTACTTGTATCTTGTCTCTTGCCCGTCAGGGCCTGGGCAGCTTCTCCTCCGGTTCGGATCAAAGACATCGCCCATATTCTTGAAGCTCGAGAAAACCAGTTAATGGGCTTCGGTTTGGTAGTCGGTTTACGCAACACCGGGGATAAAGCGCAGACCGGTTTTACCCAACAAGCACTCACTAATTTACTCTCTCGGATGGGAGTTGTGCCTCAAACTGTCGATTTCAAATCGCGCAATGTCGCCGCAGTTATGGTCACTGCCACTTTGCCCCCATTTATCAAACCGGGACAAAAACTTGATGTAACAGTCTCCTCTATGGGCGACGCCAGTTCACTTCAAGGGGGGACTTTATTGATCACTCCATTACACGGAGTAGACGATCAAGTCTATGCTGTTGCCCAGGGAAGTCTGATACAAGGAATCGAATCGAGAGATCCGGCAATTCCCTATATGAAAAGGGAACAATCGACTGTCGGACGGATCCCCGGCGGAGCACTGGCCGAAAAAGAAGTTGCAGTCTCCTTAAGTGATAAAGGGCAGTTAACAATTGTCTTAGACGCCGCCGACTTTACCACCGCCAACCGAATGGTTGAGGCAATCCGTTTAGCCGGGTTCGAAGCTTCGGCCAAAGATGCCGGGACAATAGTTGTCCCCTTAAGCGGTTATGACGAAATTATCGACCTGATCGCACAAATCGAAAACCTATCCGTTGTTCCCGATATCGTCGCTAAGATTGTGATCAATGAACGGACAGGGACAATCGTGATCGGTGAAAATGTCCGGATCGCGCCGGTTGCCGTCGCTTATTCCGGCATCAACGTTTTTATCGGTGATCTTTCGCTCTTTACCGAAGGGAACATGGCCGAATCAAATATCGACAGTTCCCGTTACCGGGCCCGCTCGATGGCCAACCTGCAAACTGAAGATGGGGAGCTGCAAGTTGTAACCGGTGGCGCAACTTTATCCAGTCTGGTCAGCGCGCTCAATGCGATCGGGGCCTCGCCCAAAGATTTGATTGCGATTTTGCAAGCGATGAAAAAATCTGGTGCCATAAAAGCCGAACTTGAGGTAATATAATAGCGTGGAACAAAATGTTGCCCGAATAAATAATTTTCAGCCCGAACCGTACATCCGCTCGACCGAATATGAGCGGAATACTCAAACCGAGCAGGAGTTCCTGGCAATTTTCTACAAAGAATTACTAAAACAAACTTTTAAAACTCCCGATTTTGGAATTGGTGAAGAGGGGAACACTCCGGCTAAAAATTTAGCTTCGGAGATTTTGATCGATAAACTCTCTCTCGAGTTGGCAAGAAAGGGATCATTTACTCCTGACCAAATTTTGCATCGAAAGGTGACCCAGTGAGCAAGACTAAAGGGGCTAAAAACAAGGTTCAAAAAAGGACTGTGCTGCCGCAGTCGATCGAAGCCTATATGCCTTTGGTCCACTCGATCGCTTCGATGGTCTCCGGTAAAGGGTTGCCGCCAAATATTCAGTATGACGATCTAGTCTCCGACGGTACGATCGGACTGATGAAAGCCTGGGACAATTTTGACCCCAAACGGGGGGTAAAATTTGAGACTTACGCTTCATATCGGGTTCGCGGCGAAATTCTCGACGGTTTAAGAATGTATAGCCCGGTCCCTTATCGGGTTCAGGTAATGGTTAGAGATCTGGCCAAGAAAGGGACCAAAGCGGTGGCTGTCGATAAGAGAGAGAGAGAAGAGACCACCAGCAAAAAAGAGATCTCGGAAAAAGAGTTTAAACAAGCGATCAAGCGAATCAAGAAGATAGTTTCGGCTTCGGCTCTGATGTATTTACTGTCTATTGAGGAGATGAATGCGGTCGGAGTTGAAGCTCCGGTCCCGGGCGAAACAACCCCTCATTCCGAAGCCGAGTTTGCCGAATTAAAGATCAGGATCAGAGAGATCGTCCAAAATATGCCCCCTTTACAAATGAAGGTTGTCGAATTATTCTTTAATCAGGGGATAAACCAGCGAACAATCGCCAAACGGCTCAAGCTCTCACGTCCCAAAGTTTGTCGCCTTTTGGCTAAAGCGACCGAAACAATCAGGAGTAAATTAAAACGTGGCTGAAATATTTGATCCGACATTTTCACAATTAGAACACTCGATGGAGATAGCCAGCCGTTGGCAGGAGGTTATCACTCATAACATCGCCAATGCGAAAACTCCCGGCTATAACGCTTTAACTTTTGATGAAGAATTAATGAAAGCGGTTGAGCGGGATAATAATAAGATGGTCAATTTGGAACAGGAGATGTCCGAATTGGCTAAAAATTCGAGTAAATATTCGTCTTACATCAAGTTGTTGTCCTCCAAATTAAATGTGATGCGAACGATTGCAACGCAAGGAAGGAGGTAATAGCTAATGGGATTAAACAGGGCACTTGATATCAGCGTCAGCGGAATCGAGGCACAACGATTGACCATGGAGTTAATTGCCTCCAATATGGCTAACATCAATACCACCCGCACGGTTTATGGCGGACCATATCGGAGACGGGTAGCTGTCCTTTCGGAAAACCAGGTCGCTTTTGACGACGTCTTAAGCGAAGCCGAACAGAATCTGGCGGCTACCGCCGGCGGGGTCGAAGTTTTGGATGTCGTCGAAGACCAGACCCCTTTTCAAAAAGTTTATAAACCGGGCCATCCGGATGCCGACGCCCAAGGGTTTGTGATGCTGCCCAACGTCGATCTGTCGACCGAAATGGTTGATCTAATTTACACTCAACGCTTGTATGAGGCAAATATCACTGCCTTCAATGCGAGCAAAAAGATGATGCAAGATACGATGCAGTTACCATAAAGGAGAAATAAATGGCAGAGATCCAACCGGTTAGTCCGGAATTAAGGCTGGAACAGTTGCTGGGAAACGATTCCTTAATGGATATTTCTCCGGTTACCGGCGGCGAAGCGAACGTTGCGGCCAAGGTTAATTTTACCGGCAATCCATTTGAAGATTTTATGTCCAAGGCGATCGAAGCGCTCGAAGGGGTCAGCGAAGTAGAGGTTAAGACCAACCAGATGATCGATGGTTATTTAAGAGGAGAAGTTGAGCTTCATCAGGTGATGATCGCCCAGTCAAAGATGAGTATTATGATGCAGTTGGCCGTGACGACGATCAATGCGGCTGTGACGACGTTTAAAGAAATAACTCAAATGCAAGTCTAGCAGGAGGTAAAAATGGCTGAACCAGGGGCAACTGGACCAGCGGGGATGGACATTAGAAGAATATTACTGATTGCCGGGGTCAGTACAATATTGATTATTGCGGCGATCTTCTTTGTTTTTCGCAGTTGCGGAACATTAACAAGCCGCGGGGGTGGCAATGTAACTATTTATACCCATCTCGAGCTCAAAGATGCCGCGAATGTAATAGTGAGACTCAAAGAAATAAATATCCCTTATACAATTACTGATAGTGGAAGATCAATCGCTGTCCCCAAAGAGTTTGCCGATCAAGCCCGTTTGGGACTCGCCGAAAAGAATCTGCCGGCCGGCGGAGTTGTCGGTTGGGAAATTTTTGACGAGACCCGTCTTGGTGCGACCGATTTTGACCGTCGGATACAATTAATTAGAGCCATTTCGGGAGAATTATCCCGAACTATCAAAAGGATCGATGCGGTTGATGAAGTCAGAGTTCAGATAGTGATTCCCGAAACCCGTCTCTTTGCGACCAACGTTGCTCCTGTCACCGCCTCGGTTATGTTGCGTATCCGGCCTGGCTTTGAGCTGACTCCGGAAAAGATCACCGGCATTATTCATCTGGTTGCCAGCAGTGTCGAAAACCTGCAGACCGAGAATGTAACTGTTATCGACGATCGGGGAAACATCTTAAGCCATCAATTTGGACTTTTCACAACCGAAGTCCCTGAATTACCAACAGTGGCCGAAGAGACAGTTGTCCCTCCCACAACTGCAACTCCTCAGGTTGAGACACAAGAGGTAACAGCGGAAACAGTCGTAGAGACACCTCCTCCGGTTATGAGTGACGAAGAAAAACTCTTGCTAAAAGTTAAAGCAAATAAAGAGCGCGAAAGAAATCTTTCCGGCAAAGCGCAGGAGATATTAAATCGCTTCTATCCGCTTAACACCGTCTTAACAAAAGTTAATGTCGATATGGATACCGAAATAATAACCGCCGTTGTTTTGATCGATAACCGGGTTGAGGTCTCTGCCGAATTAAAACAATCAACCTACAAGGCGGTGGCGGCGGCCGTCGGTTATAACCGAAAGAGGGGGGACAAAATTGTCCTGCAGATTGTCCCCTTCCATTTAGCCGCATCCCCTATGCCCCAACTAATGGAAGAAGAAATTCAGGATATGGAAAGTAAATCAACAACAGAGGCCAAGCCGCTCCCCGCACAAAAACCTTTTGAATGGCGTCAATACATCCCCTGGACGATCGGGATTTTATCGGTCCTCCTTGTAATCTTGATTGCGGTCCGACTATTTCAAGGGCGGGTAAAACAGGAGCAGAATATCCCGGCTCCGATGGCACCGCCGATGCCCAATAGGCCGCCGGTCAACAGAGAAAATGCCTCAATTTTGGAAAATGTCCAATCGGCTGCTCAACAGAACCCCGAACGGATCGCCGAAATGCTAAAAAACTGGTTAAGTGAAAAATAAATGGTACTAAGCGGCAGAGAAAAAGCGACAATATTTTTATCAATCCTCGGGGCAGAGACCTCGTCGAGGATACTCCGCTATTTACCCGATGAATTAGCCGATCTGATCGCCGCCGGAATCAATCATTTGCCGTCACCGTCACCCGAAGCGCTGGATGAAGTGATGGCCGAATTTAAAAGTCATTTGGCTTTGCCTAGCAACGGCCCAACCCCCAGACTGGAACAGCCTCAAGCCAAACAACCCTCTACGCCCAAAAAGAACTACTCGTTTTTGGTCTACGAGCGGCCGCAAATGGTCGCTTTTTTAATGACTTTACTGGCTGACGATAAAAAACAGCAGATATTATCGACCTTAAAAGAGCGGGATACCATAGAAGAGCTGACTGGCGAGATCAAAACAAATTCTCTGTCGGAAAAAATTGCTGAATCGTTAAAGAAACATTTCAGCGAAAGACTTTTTTCATAAATGGGTATTATTAAAAAGAATCTAATTACCGACCGGGGGACAATATTGCTGGAAAAACAGGAACCGATCAAACAAAAGGTCGTTCCAGTCACCCCAGTAACAAATGATCTCCCTAAAGGACCCGATCCAAGAAAAATGCAGGCCGAGCAGGCCAAGACAGAAGCCGAGAAAATAATTATTCAAGCTCAAAATCGGGCCGATCAGATCGCCGAAGCGGCAAAAAAACAGGGGAGAGAAGAGGGGAAAGCCGAGGCGGCCGCTAACATCAAGCAATCGCTCGAAACACTCAACCAGGCGATCAAAGAACGAAAGAATATTGTCAAAGATTCCGAAGCCGAAATATTGCGTCTCGCCATCAAGGTTGCCGAGCAGATCATCCGCTCCGAAGTCTCGCTCCATCGTGATGTCTGTTTAAATATCGTGACCGAGGCGATCGCCAGAGTCTCTGACCGCGAACAGATAATTATCAAGGTAAACCGCGAAGATGCCGAATATTTAAAACGTTACAAGGACCGCTTGACCAGCGTCCTGGACGGAGTGAAAAGTTTTTCTATTCTGGAAGATGCGACCATTGAAGCCGGCGGGTGCGTAATCGAGACAACCCTCGGATTTATCGATGCCAAGATCTCTACCAAGCTCAAGTCGATCGAAGAGGCATTCCAAAAGACTACCGCCGATGATAATTCTGTCCAAGAAGAAGAGCCGGCGGACCAAGATGACGGTTGATCTGGAAAAATATTACCGGGCTGTCGAACGGGCCGATCTGGTCAAAGTTATCGGCAAAGTTGTTCAGGTTGTCGGTCTGATCATCGAAGCCCAGGTCGGAGGGGTCTCGGTCGGCGATCTCTGCACAATCAGCCTCGAAAAAGGGAAGACCTCATTTGCCGAAGTGGTCGGCTTTCGTGAAAATCGTGTTTTGTTAATGCCGCTCGGCTCAACTGCCGGTATCTCTCCCGGATCTCAAGTAGTAGCAGCCGGACATCCACTCGGTGTCAGAGTCGGCAACGATCTGTTAGGTCGCGTTCTCAATGGGCTCGGTGAGCCGATTGACGGCAAGGGACCGGTGATCGGAGAAGTCGACTATCCACTTGATGCCGATCCCCCCGATCCGGTCAAACGACCGCGGGTTACTGAAATCATGAAGGTCGGAATCAAAGCCATTGATGGAATGTTGACAGTCGGGAAAGGACAACGGATCGGAATTTTTGCCGGCTCCGGAGTCGGCAAATCGACCTGCATGGGTATGATCGCCCGAAATGCCGAAGCCGATGTCAACGTTATCTCGCTGGTCGGAGAGCGGGGACGTGAAGTTAGAGATTTTATTGAAGAATCACTCGGAGAAGAGGGCTTAAAAAAATCGGTCGTTTGCGTCGCAACTTCAGACCAGCCCCCCTTAATTCGTTTAAAGGCGGCCTTTGTGGCGACAGCGATCGCCGAATTCTTTCGTAATCAGAAAAAAGATGTCATCCTGATGATGGACTCGGTCACCCGTTTTGCCATGGCCCAGCGGGAGATCGGTTTAGCCGCCGGCGAACCGCCGACAACCAAAGGGTATACTCCTTCGGTGTTTGCACTCCTCCCCAGGTTGATGGAGAGATCGGGAACATCGGTTATCGGAACAATTACCGCTTTTTACACTATATTGGTCGAAGGGGACGACATGAACGAGCCGATCGCCGACCATTCCCGTTCGATCCTCGACGGCCACATTGTGTTATCTCGAGCTCTGGCTGCCCGCAACCATTATCCGGCCATCGATGTCTCACACAGCGTCTCCCGGTTAATGACCAGCCTGACCGGAAAAGAGCAGAAAGAAGCTGCCGGTAAATTACGTGAAGTTTTGGCCCGCTATATAGAGGCGGAAGATTTGATCAACATTGGGGCTTACGTTAAGGGGAGCAACCCGAAGATCGACTTTGCAATCTCCAAAATCGAACAAGCGAATACTTTCTTGAGGCAGGGGACCTTTGAGCAGATCCCTTTTGAGGATACGGTCAACCAGTTGCTAGGGATATTTAGATAATGGCTGAAAAACCGATACCGGGTAAAATATTCAAATATAAACTTACACCTGTTCTAAAGGTTCGAGCAATCAAAGAAAAAAAGGAACAAGAGAAGTTTGCCGAAAAGAGCCGGGAATATTTGACTGAAAAAGAACGGGAAGAGGCGATCAAGGACGATAAACTGAATAAAGAAGACGACCTGCGTAGTGTTTTTAAAAAAGGGCCGGTCTCCGATTTTTCCAAAGTCCTCAACCGCAAAGCCCATCTGGAAGTATTAAAAGACGATCTGGAAAAACAGGTTGAAAAAGTGATTGAAGCGAGCAAAAAATTGGAAGAGCAGAGGGCAAAATTAGTTATTGCGATGAAAGACAAAAAGGTGATGGAAAAACATCGTGAGCGGAAACTGGACGAGTACAAACAAGTTTTAAATGAAATAGAAACAAAATTCCTCGACGAAATTGCGACCGAGAGATATTCGCAGGACAAAAGGAATAAAGACTAAGCCGCTTTTTTGATCTTGCCGGCTTTAATACACTTGGTGCAGACATATTCTTTGCACTTTTTACCAGCAAGGATAATATTGATCTTCTGAAGATTTGGCGACCACATTCTCTTTGTTTTATTGTTCGAATGCGAGACGTTGTTCCCCGATTTAGACTTCTTGTCACAAATAACACATCTTTTGCTCATAACAGAAATAGTGTATCATATTTCTAGAAAAATGTCCAAAATTGACTTAAAAACTCCTATCCAATTCCTCAAAGGGGTCGGGCCTAAACTGGCCGATAAGTTGAAGAAGTTAGGGGTCGAGACAGTTTCCGACGCGATCTATTTTTTCCCACGCGAGTATGAAGACCGCTCCAATCCGACGGCAATTGGTGAGCTGCAAAACGACAGCGGCCAGGTAGTTATCAAGGGAGAAATCTCCGCAATTTATCATCAACAAACAAGAAGCCGTTTTTCAATCATGAAGGTGAGTATCTACGATCGGACCGGTTCGATCCAGGCGGTCTGGTTTAACCAACCATTTCTAGACCGCTTATTCCGTCAGGGGATGCGCCTGATAATCTCCGGAAAAGTTGAATACTCCGAGTTTGACGGGGTCAGGCAAATTACAGTCAAGGATTTTGAGATCGACACCGGGCAGAATCTATCAATTGTCCCACGCTATCCTTTAACCGAAGGGATTTACCCAAAGAAAATGGTCGGCATTGTCCAGGCTTCTCTCGATGCCTCTCTGTCTGAGATCGAAGAATGGCTCCCCGAAGAGCTGATAAAAAGATACAAACTTTCTGATTTGCAATCATCCATAAAATCACTTCATCACCCCGCAAAGATGGCCAAGATCGGCCCGGCCAGAAGAAGGTTGGCTTTTGACGATTTTTTTCTTTTTCAATTGGGGATTGCCCTTAAGAAAGAGGGGAGAAAAAAAGAGCAGGGGCTCAGTTTTAAACCCGACAGAACTCTGATTGAGCAGTTTATCAAAACTCTCCCTTTTGAATTGACCACAGCTCAGAATAAGGTAGTAGCCGAGATATTTGCCGATATGGAAAGAGCTCAACCGATGAATCGTCTCCTTCAGGGAGATGTCGGATCGGGCAAAACAATTGTCGCAGCCATTGCCGCCATCAATGCCATAAACAACGGTTATCAGGTCGCCTTGATGGCCCCGACCGAGATCCTGGCTCAGCAACATTATGCCAAGCTGTCTAAATTACTCTCCAACGTTAAAGTCGCCTTAATGACCCGGGTCAGTAAGCCGAAAGAGAGAGCTGATTTATATATCGGCACCCACGCCTTAATTCAGTCCAATGTAGTTTATGAGAAATTGGGCTTAGTGATTATTGACGAACAACATCGGTTTGGGGTTGAGCAACGGAGTGCGCTGGCTAAGAAAGGAAAAACTCCCGATGTCTTAGTTATGACAGCCACCCCAATCCCCAGATCATTGTCGCTGACTATTTACGGCGAATTGGATAAATCGGTTATCGACGAATTACCCCCCGGCCGGACCCCGATAAAAACCCATTTTGTCCCTGGCAGCAAAAGACGGAGTTCGTACAATTTTATCCGCGAAAAGATCAAGGAGGGGCGACAGGTCTATGTAGTCTGTCCGCTCGTCGAAGAATCGGAAAAATCGGACTTAAAAGCGGCCAAAGCCGAAGCTATCCGCTTGCAGGAGATCTTTGCCGAATATCAGGTCGGTCTGATCCACGGTCGGATGAAAAGCGTAGAAAAAGAGCGGATCATGAAAAAGTTTGCTCAAAACAAAATACACATTCTGGTCTCGACAACAGTTATCGAAGTCGGCATCGATGTCCCCAACGCGACAGTTATGTTGATCGAACATGTCGAACGATTCGGCTTATCTCAGCTCCACCAATTGCGCGGCCGAATCGGCAGGGGAGAGGAGCAATCTTTTTGTTTCATGATCGGTGAGGTTAAAACAGACGAAGCCAAAGAGCGAGTCAAAGCAATGCAGGAATCGACCGATGGGTTTCATATTGCAGAAATTGACTTAAAACTACGCGGCCCGGGCGATTTTTTTGGTACCCGACAGAGCGGTTTGCCCCTCTTCCGCGTCGCTGATATAATAAGAGACGAAAGAATCCTCAATGAAGCGCGATTAGCCGCCTTTGAGCTGATCAAAAAGGATGAAAAATATGCGCGTAATCTCTGGGAAAGCCAAAGGGACAAAATTAAAAGCGCCGGTATTTCTGTGATATAATAATCAAAATGGAGGGTAAAAATGCAATATGTAAAAATTGAAAAAGATGGTTCAATAACATTACCAAGAGAGGCGCGGAAAGCTTTCCCGGCTCGTTCTGAGTTGGCTTTGTGGTGGGAAGGCGATGTTCTTCTTTTGAAAAGAGTTGCTCCAACTCGTCCGACAGAATATGCTGAACGAGCCGCCCAAAAAGGACCTTCTCTGGCCAAATTGGCTAAAGAAATCCACAAAATAAGAAAAGTAAAGTAAAGTGTCAATTCTCAAAGTAGTAGTAGATACAAATGTAATAATTTCCGGCTTACTTTGGACCGGTGCTCCTCACGATATTATCAGGTTGGCTGAAGACAAAAGAATCACCATCTGTTCCTCGATGGAAATTGTGAAAGAAATTTCAGAAGTATTGGCTAGAGGTAAGTTTCTATCCAGGCTTGAGATACTCCGTGCGTCCAGAGAGGAACTGATAGCATCATTCTTGAGTGTTGTTGAAATTGTTCATCCGACTGAATCCATTTCGGCTGTCAAAAATGACCCTGATGATAATAAAATACTGGAATGCGCTGTCGCCGCAAATGCGAACTTCATTGTTTCGGGAGATCCTCATATAATCAAACTAAAACACTTTAGAAATATCCCCATTTTAAATCCACGAAAATTTCTTAAAGAATGCGCGTAATCTCTGGGAAAGCCAAAGGGACAAAATTAAAAGCTCCGGATTCAGCCCGGCCGTTAACTGACAGGGCAAAAGAGGCGCTTTATAACATCCTCAGAGCAAAAGTTGTTGAGGCCTCATTTTTAGATTTATTTGCCGGGTCCGGGGCGGTTGGAATAGAAGCTCTCTCCAGAGGGGCCAAAGCGGCAACTTTTGTTGAACTTGATCGCAAAGCGATCGCAATAATAAAAGAGAACCTGGCGGCAGCCAGGCTGCAAGAGCCTGTAGAAATTATCCCCCTTGACGTCATAAAAGCCTTAAAAATACTGACCAAAAGCGGTCAAAAGTTTGATATAATCTACCTGGGTGCACCGTACGATAGTCCGGCCTTGCCGGAAGCGCTTAATCTTATCGGTTCAGCCCAGCTTTTGAATACAAAAGGGATCGTGATCGCCGAGCATCGAAGGCAGCATCAAGTCGAAGATGTTTATGGGAATTTAAAAGCAATTCGACAGGAAAGATACGGAGAGACGGTATTTAAATTCTTCACCGGAGACTGAATGTCTCCGGTGTCCGAAAGAAAAAGGTTCGTTGCAGGAGGCTGTAGGCATTCAGCCTACAGCCGCGATGTGGAATCGGGGCAAGCGCAAAGGAAAAAATGAAAATAGCAATCTATCCGGGTAGTTTTGATCCGATCACCAACGGCCATCTTGATATTATCGAGCGGGCAGCCGGAGTAATTGAGAAAGTTATCGTGGCAGTTATCCGCAATCCCGATAAAAAATCGACCTTTTCTTTTGCCGAAAGAGTCGCTTTCCTTAAAAACTCGGTCCCTCATCTGGCCAATATTGAAGTCGATAGTTTCTCCGGCTTGTTAGTCGATTACGCCAAAAAGAAAAAAGCGAGTATTATCATCAGAGGGTTAAGAGCGGTCTCTGATTTCGATTATGAATTTCAAATGGCCCTGACCAATCGTAAAATGGCTCCCGAGATCGAAACACTCTTCTTAATGACCGATTATAAATATTCTTATCTCTCATCCAGCTTTGTCAAACAGATCGCCAAGCTCGGCGGAGATATTTCCGAATTAGTACCAAAAGCTGTCTCTGAAAAATTAAAAGGGGGATAAAATGGAAGTTTTAGGTTTACTCGATACTCTCGAATCGATGATTTTAGATAGCGGTAAAATTCCGTTTACCAAAAAAGTAGTGATCGATGAAGAAAGACTTTTGGGAATCATTGATAAAATGCGCCTGGTAGTGCAGGGGGGCGGGAGTTTTGCTCAAGAAGCTATCGGGGGAAAAGCTGTGCCTAGGACAGAAAAAGAAGAGGCTAAACACGAGGAAAAGAACCAACACAAAGAATTGTTGCCCGGTCACTCGACTGAAGAATCAAAGTCAGTGGAAGTCCTGCAACAGGCCTACCAAATGGCCAAAGAGATTCGTGAAGGGGCCGACAAATATGCCGATCAGGTCCTTTCAAATCTTGAAGCGACTTCAACCAGGATACTAAGAACGGTCAAAGCCGGCCGCGATAGGCTCGAAAAGGGGACAGAATGAAGCGGGACGACGGGAGAAGTATTAAACAGCTCCGACCGGTCAAGATCACGCGTAAGTATTTAAAATACCCGGAAGGTTCGGTCTTAATTGAAATGGGAAATACTAAAGTAATTTGTACCGCTTCAGTTCAAGAAAATGTCCCCCCGTTCAGAAAGAATTCCGGACTCGGCTGGGTCACAGCCGAATACGCGATGCTCCCTCGGGCAACCTTGACCCGTGGCGGCCGCGCTGTAAAAGGACGAACTCAAGAGATACAACGATTAATCGGCCGCTCTTTACGCGCGGTCACAGATTTTGCCAAACTGGGGGAACGTCAGATCACGATCGATTGTGACGTTATCCAGGCCGATGGGGGGACCAGAACAGCTGCCATTACCGGAGCAATGGTCGCCCTGCAAGATGCCATCAAATTTCTCCGTAAAAAACAATTAATCAAAGAGAGTCCGATCACCGAAAATCTGGCCGCAGTCAGTGTCGGAATTGTTAAGGGGGTGGCGATGGCCGATCTCGCTTACAGTGAAGATGTTATTGCCGATGTCGATATGAATGTGGTAATGACCGAATCTGGTAAATTTGTGGAAATTCAGGGGACAGCCGAAGCTGAACCATTTACCGAAAAAGATATGGCTACAATGCTGGAGTTAGCGAAGATAGGGATCAGTCAGTTAGTGAAAATTCAAAAAGAGGTGTTGAACAAGTGAAAGGAATAATTCTGGCAGGAGGGACAGGATCGCGTCTTCATCCATTAACTAAGGTGACGAATAAGCATCTGCTACCAGTAGGGCGCAAACCGATGATCTACCATCCGATCAACAAACTAATTGAAGCAGGGATCACCGACATTTTAATCGTCACCGGAGTAGAACATATGGGGGACATAGTTGGACTGTTAGGAAGCGGCAAAGACTTCGGCTGTCAATTCACTTATAAGGTCCAGGACGAAGCAGGGGGGATTGCCCAGGCGCTCGGATTGGCCAAAGAATTTGCCGCCGACAGTATGATGGTCGTTCTCTTGGGAGACAACATTTTTCAGGATGATATCACTCCGTTTGTCCGAGCCTTTGAAAAGCAGGGGAAAGGGGCCAGGGTCTTGCTCAAAGAGGTGACCGATCCAAAACGATTTGGCATAGTGGAACTCGATGGCAAAAAAATCGTCTCGATCGAAGAGAAGCCGAAAAAGCCAAAAAGCAATTTTGCTATTACCGGTATCTATTTTTATGATGCCAAAGTATTTAATATTATTACCAAGCTCAAACCATCGGGTCGTGGCGAATTAGAGGTTACAGATATTAATAAACATTACCTGGAGAGCGGCTCTCTCCGCTACGACTTATTGAGCGGCTGGTGGACCGATGCCGGCACTTTTGAATCGCTAGAAAAGGCGACCTTATTGGCCGAAGGGAAGGCCACAGCGTGAGGTTATTAGTCACCGGCGGAGCCGGTTTTATCGGCAGCAATTTTATTCATTACATTCTGGAAAACTATCCTGATGATGAGGTCATCAATTTTGACAAACTGACCTATGCGGGTAATTTGGAAAACCTATCGGCGATAGAAAAAGACCTCCGCTACAAGTTTTTCAAAGGGGATATTGCCGATCCGAAAGCTGTTGAACAAGCGTTGGGTTTGGTGGATAAAGTAGATGCGATTGTCAACTTCGCCGCCGAGACACATGTCGACCGCTCGATCCTCTCCGGCGGCTCATTTGTGCAGACCGATGTCTATGGAACCTATGTTCTGCTCGAAGCGGTAAAAAGGCATAAGATCGGCCGCTATCTCCATGTCTCAACCGATGAAGTTTATGGAAGCATCAAAGAAGGATCCTTCACCGAAGAGTCACCGCTCAAACCAAATTCTCCTTATTCGGCCTCCAAGGCCGGCGGCGATCTGCAGGTTAGGGCTTATCACAAAACTTTTGGTCTTCCGGTAATCATCACCCGGGCGTCGAACAATTATGGTCCATACCACTATCCCGAAAAGATCATTCCTTTGTTTATTACCAACGCGATCGACAATAAAAAACTCCCTGTTTATGGCAAAGGGGAGCAGATTCGCGATTGGCTCTATGTTCGCGATCACTGTTCGGGAATCGACACAGCTCTCCGTTCGGGTTCGTTCGGGGAAATCTATAATATTGGCGGCGGGCAAGAGAGGACTAATCTGGACATAACCAAACAAATAATCTCCGGCCTCGGCAAAGAGGAAGATTTAATCGAATATGTCAAAGACCGTCCGGGACACGATTTTCGCTATTCGATCGATTGCAGTAAGTTAAAAAAACTCGGCTGGCAGCCCAAAGTCAGTTTTGAAGAGGGCTTAAAACAGACGATCGACTGGTACAAAAAGAATGTGGCCTGGTGGCGCAAGATCAAAGAAAAACAGGCCGATTTCAAAAAATTCCAGGCCGAGTGGTATAGCCGTTAATCGTGAACTATGATTACCTAATTGTTGGGGCAGGGCTAGCCGGTTCGGTTCTGGCCGAGCGGCTGGCAGATATCGGCAAACAAGTTTTACTGGTCGAACAACGCGACCATCTCGGTGGAAATTGTTACGACTCCATCAATCAAGACGGGATTTTGATCCACAATTACGGCCCCCACATTTTCCACACTAATGATCAGGTTGTCTGGGATTATCTTTCTAAATTTACCGCTTGGCACCCATACTCACATCGAGTGCTGGCAAATTTCAATGGTCAGGTGTTGACCCTGCCACCCAACTTAAACACATTTGAAGAATTGTTTCCCGGCCAGGAAATCAGCAAAACAATGGATAAATTCGAACAAGAGATAGACAAGAAGATCTTTATGGAGTACAGCCGCAAACAATGGGGGACAGATTTATCCGAACTCGCCCCGGAAGTTCGAGCCAGGATCCCAATCAGACTAGACCGAGACAACAGATATTTCAAAGACAAATATCAGGGGATCCCCAAGGATGGATATTCCAAACTCTTCAAAAGAATGCTGGCGAATAAGAATATTGAGGTTGTTTTAGGAAAAGACTACAAAGAAATCGTCGACACTGTCAGTTATTGTCGGATGATTTACACCGGGCCGATCGATCATTATTTTGATTATCAATATGGGCCTCTTCCGTACCGCTCGGCCGATTTTCAATTTCAAACGCTCGATCAACAAAGTTTCCAACCGGCTCCGGTGGTTAATTATACCGGGGCGGAACCATATACTCGGATCACAGAATTCAAAAAACTAACCGGCCAAAAGAGAAATAAGACCACCATTCTTCGTGAAT
The DNA here is from genome assembly GCA_043816125.1 of bacterium. Classification (GTDB taxonomy): domain Bacteria; phylum Margulisbacteria; class WOR-1; order O2-12-FULL-45-9; family O2-12-FULL-45-9; genus JBDRIF01. The sequence goes on along the minus strand of JBDRIF010000043.1, from coordinate 15,273 downwards.
TTCCGCAAGCTTATCAGCCAGGCAAAAATATCCCCTGCTATCCGATCCCTCAAGAGCAAAATCAGCTGCTCAACCAAAAGTACCAGCAGTTGGCAGAGCAGGAGTCGGACACAATTTTTATTGGCAGACTGGCCGAATACAGGTATTATAATATGGACGGGGTGGTCGGTAGGGCACTGGAAATATTTGGGAGTTTGGCGTAATGGAACAGAGTGCGACAAAAAGAATAGCGAAAAACGTTTCCTGGCTTTTTGCCGGGAATACAATCAATGGGATTTTGGCTTTTGCAATGACGATCTATATTGCCCGAACACTCGGAGCGTCAAGTTTTGGCCTCTTTCAGTTTGCCCAGGCATTTCTGGCTTATCTATTGTTGTTGGTCGATTCTGGCCTATCCATACTAGGGACCAAAGAGATCTCAACTAAGAAGGAGAACGCAGGCTCGATTGCTCTAAATTTTCTGAGCGTCAGAGTATTAGTAGGCATTATCCTGGTCATTATCTCAATCATTTTACTTCTATTCTTGCCGCTCTCCATTGAAATCCGTTATTTATTTATCGCAACCTTCTTATTCGTCTTTTATCGGGCCCTGAATGCCGACTGGGTTTTTCAGGGGCTTGAACAGATGAAATATATCTCCTTTGCCAAGATATTCTATACTTTTCTCTCATTTATTTATATTCTAATACTGGTTAAAGGTCCCGGCGATTTAATAAAAGTCCCTTTGATCCTGACAATTTGCGGGATTATCTCTTCATTGTTTTTCTGCGGCGTGCTTTTCAAATGGTTTATTAAAGCAAAGTTGCAGGATTTTACCCCGTCCCTTTGGACCAGTTACTTCATTAAAGCACTCCCATTAGGGGCATCGATCATGATGATGCAGATATATACCAATCTTGACACCATCATGCTCGGTTTTATGGCCCGGTCAGAAGATGTCGGCTACTACAATGCGGCATATAAAATATTCTTTATGATGATCGGCATTTTTGGTATCTGGCAGGCCGCGGCAATTCCGGTGATGAATAAAAGGATGAGTCATGATCCGGTTAGTGCCAGATTATTTCTGGAAAAATATTCTCATCTAACCTTGATTGGGTTTGTGCCATTAATCTTATTGGTTTTTCTGACCGCCCCCCAGATCATCAGCTTGGCTTTTGGCGCCAATTATGCGCCCGCAGGAATGGCCTTGAGTATCTTGGTTTGGGCGTTACTCCCGACATATCTTGCCAGCAATTTTGGCGTGATGACACTGATCCCCGCCGGCAAGTATTATGAATTTCTTGTCGCGGTTACAATTGGTGCGGGCGTAAATATTGTATTCAATTTTATTCTAATACCACGCTTCGGCTTTTCCGGCGCGGCAGTGGCAACAATTATTGCGGAAACATTTGTTTTGTTAATGCTATTTTACTATTCCCTCCGCATAATGCGCATCAAGCTTTTAGCTAATACACTCAGGCCAGCTATGGCGATGATTGTTGCTACCTTAGTTTTCTTTATTCTCAATCATTCCGCTGTTTTTGCCAGTCTCTATCTTAAAACAGCTATAGCAGCTGTCGGCTTTATTCTGAGTTATTTAGCAATTATTCTTCTGGCGGAAAAAGAATTCATTTTCGGATTTCTCAATGAGATCAAAAGAAGCTCAGAGGCTATTCAATAGTGGGAAAGAAAGACCTTATTTTTGGGTTTTTCTGCATCTTAATAGCTTATGCGCAATTAGTTTGCACCAGCATTTTGTTCTCTTTTCTTCCCAGGTTCGGACCGGATAATGCCTGGTTGAAAGATCAGGTACTTATCCCGTTAGCCTACATACAGCCCGAACTGGGAGAAAGAATAGTCTATTTCCTGTCTGTTATTACCTTTCCGCTGATCATATTTGGACTCTTTAAACTGCTGTACAGTAATAATCAAAGAGAAAAATCCATTGCCTTAAGGAAAAAAGAGCACCTGCCTCCCTGGTTCACAGCTGACTGGGCGATTACCGGCTGGCTCTCATATTTATTAATTGTTGTAGCAGCTCTATTTTTTGTTTTCGGCATCAGGGCAGTGCGGGACATAGGCATTTATAATGTGCATTTTAATGCGATATTTGAACCGATGGTTCAGGTGTTTCTCGGCAGACAATTGTTGGTCAATTTAGTTGCCCAGTATGGGCTATTTCCCCATTTTCTCGAGCCGCTATTTAGACTAGTCGGCCTCTCTGTTCTAAGCTTTACAGTTGTTTTAGGCTCAATAATGGCAATTTCTCTGCTGGCAGTGTACTTATTTGTGATTGATATTGTTGCCAATCGCAATATTGGGAGGCTCGGTTTTATCGCAACCTTCTATTGGAGCTATTTATTCATCAGAACATTTTCTCATACTCATGATTATGTTTTTCAGTATTTTCCGATCCGCTTCGTCTTTCCCGCTCTCAGTATCTACTTTGTCTGGCAATATATAAAAACAAATCGCTCAAAATATTATGTCAGCTGTCATGTACTGGCAGCTCTTTCGCTTTTATGGAATATCGATGTCGGAGTCGTTGTTTTTGGCACTTGGCTCTCGCTTCTTCTTTATCGGACAATTTTTGATCGGAATATCATTGCCATGGTCAAACATATTGCCTGCGGCATCTTATCAGTGCTAGTTACATTTTCAGTCTACGCCATCTTTGCCAGGCTCCGATCGGGATTGTATCCCGATTTCTCCCTACTGATGTATTTTCAAAACATTTATGGCAATTGGGGATTTGGCATGTTACCTATCAATCCCTTTCACCCATGGCATTTTTTGATAATCACCTATATGATTGGATTAGTTATCGGGATACTGTCGTTACTAAAATCGGAACGACAAAAGAACATCGAAATGATATTCTATCTGTCTCTAACCGGTCTGGGATTATTTGTCTATTACCTCGGCAGGAGCCATATCCTCAATTTATTTCCGATATCGTATCCGGCAATAATACTAATAACTCTTTTTGCTGATCAATTATCAAGCTCTAAGGAATTTCGCCATATTACGCGAGCAATCATTCTTTTTCTGATACTCTCGGCATTTTTTACGATCATCTCTGTCCCTTTCACCTTGAGAATTATTTATGCCAGGAGTAGATTATCCTTGGGGGAAGGGAGCTCGTCAATCATGTCCAATATTGCCCTGTTAAGAACAAACTTTAGCCCCGATAAGGAGCCTCTCATCTTGTCCCAATTATCCGGCCTATATTATTTGGCGGCAAAGACAAAATCGCCGCTTGATGTGCCCAGCCCGCAAGAATTATTGCTTAAAAAAGACCAGAACAAAATATTTAATTTCCTGATACAGAACCCAAGAGAGAAAAGGATATTCCTAGATGATAATTATTTTGACAATCAGACAGTAATGATGGTCCGGCAGAATTATCGGGCAATTAGTAAGGCCAAGGGCGGAACTCTAACATTATATGAATATTAAGACAAAGAAACTCTGTATATTCCTGATTCTGATCATTGCCGCAATCATCAGATTATATTATCCTGCCTTCCGCAGCCTCTGGGGCGATGAAGTAGACAGCCTTTTCAGGATATACAATTTTTCTCAGCACAATTTTCATTATGAGCCGATCGGTCTGTTGGAGAGGTTGCATATTGCACTTACAAGCCCCCTGAAAGGGCACCATTTACCCTCATATTACCTTCTTTTGTCGCTCTGGACAGCTTTGTTCGGCGTTGGTGAAGTTGCCGCCAGATCGTTATCGGTAATATTTGGCCTCTTGTGTATTCCGATGACCTATTTGCTAGCCAAAGAATTTTATGATGAAAGGGTGGCCATGTTCAGCTCTTTCTTGATGGCGATCTCGGGCTTTGCGGTTTTCTATTCCCAGGAGATTCGACCATACTCGCTGATGATGTTTGTTGCGGCAGCGTCGATATATTATTTTCGGCGGATGGTACAAGAAGATAAACGGTTTGCCCCCCGACTGGGATACATTGCTGCCAGTTTTGTCCTGGTTTTTAGCCATCTTTTCGGTGTTCTGGCTCTCTCGGCGCAATCTCTATACTTAATAATTCTTTGGTTCAATGGCCGCCGACAGCCAGGAATCCTTATGGCAGCGCTTAGCCAAGCCATAGTTTATTTGCTAGCGCTACCTGTGTTATTGCCGATGTTCTTTTCGGGGATAAAAATGGCAGCTGGATTGGGCCAGGATTTTCCTTTTACACAGATACCGGGGATATTAAAGCTGTGTCTAAATCTTTTTGCCCTTGGATTTGGAGAATCTCTTGCCCCCTGGCATTGGTCAGTCGTGATTCCCGCCGGCTTGGTCTATCTGGGCTTGTTTGTCTTGCTCCTGACTAAAAATCGAGACAATAAGACACTCACTTTGCTGGTTTTCCTTTTTTGGCCTATTGTTACCGCTTCTTTCCTGATCAAAGTGACACTCCCCAAATATCTGATCGTTATCCTCCCTGTTTTTATCGTGCTGCTTGGGCGGGCGATTGCGGCGATAAGTTCAGCTCGGATCAGGATGACCGTGCTGGTAATTATTGTCATTGCCCAGTTGGTTTCGCTGGGAAATTATTTTCGGATCGAAGAATATCACAATGCCAACCAGATGGAACCGTGGCGACAGGTGAGCACAAGCATTGCTGATCAGTTTCAAGCAGGCGATATAATCGCAGTCAACAGTTATGATGTCTCTTTTCGGCTGCTACAATATTACCTCAATATATTACCTAATGGGAATTATCCGATTTTTCTGATCAGATATCCGGCCAGCGAGGACTTTAGTAGCGAAGAAGGGAATCTGCCGATTATTATTACTGCTGCAGAATTGTCAAAACATAGATCCAAAAGGGTCTGGCTGGTTAGTCACTTACGGGATGACAGAAAAAACCCGCTCGGGGCAATCCCCAGCCTTAAAAGGGGACTCTTAACGGAGTATCAATTAGCAGTACAGAAAAAGTATCTCCCCTATGAGAAAACCTTAATCGCTAAACTGCCATTTTTTCAGTCAAGAGAGGGGGAATATCGTATTGTAGTTGAGAGATATGATAAAATAAGAATTAATGGACAATAAATTGTTTATTGAAAGAGTCTATAGTGTCAAAAAACGTTTTTTGACAATGTACCAAACAGCCCATGCCGGTCATATTGCTTGTTCTCTCTCCTGCGCTGATATATTAACGTTCCTTCATTTTGACTGGATGGACGAGCCCAACTCCCTAATTCTCTCTAAAGGGCATGCTGCGGCTGCACTTTATTCGGTCCTGGCTGAGAGAGGACTGCTCTCGGAAAGTGAAATTCAGACCTTCTATCAAAATGGGACATATTTAGGCGCCCATCCACCGGCCAATAGAATCAAGGGGATCCCTTTTGCCACCGGCAGCCTGGGACATGGCCTTTCAATTTCTGCCGGCCGGGCCTTAGCCTCAAAGTTGAAAAAGGAGAATCAACTTTTCTTTTGTGTGACTTCCGATGGAGAGTTGGATGAAGGGAGTATCTGGGAAGCGGCCTTATTTATTGTCCAGCATCAACTCAACAACCTAATTTGGCTGATCGACCGGAACAATTTGCAAGGGTTTGGCCGAACCGAAAATGTTATGGCCCTCGAGCCGTTAAGTGCAAAACTCGTAGCTTTCAATTTTAATGTTATTGAGGCGGACGGGCATAATTATGAGTCTTTACTCTCCGCCAAAAAGTCCTGTCTCAAAAACAAGCCCAACGTAATCATCTGTAAGACTATTAAAGGTAAAGGGGTCAGTTTTATGGAAGACAAACTTGACTGGCATTATCTCCCGATGAATGAGCAACAGTTTAAACAGGCAATGAGTGAGCTTGATGCATGGAGAAACAATAATGCGCAATGAGTTTGCTCAAGCCTTAATTAGTAGACATAAAACAGAGCCCAATTTAGTCTTTTTAACCGGCGATCTCGGTTATTTTGCTTTTGAGAAACTGCGCGAAATCTATCAGGAAAGATTTATCAATGCCGGGGTTGCCGAACAGAACATGATCTCGGTTGCAGCCGGCCTAGCGTATGAAGGGTTTGTCCCTTGGGTCTATGACATTGCCCCTTTTGCTCTTTTGCGGCCCTATGAACAGATCAGGAACGATGTTTGTCTGCATAATTTGCCGGTTAAAATTGTGGGCAATGGCGGGGGATACGGCTACGGCATCATGGGAGCAACACATCATACTCTCGAAGATATTGCTATTATGCGTCTCTTGCCCAATATGAGAGTTTATATCCCTTTGACAGCTGAAGATGTCGAAACTGCGGTTAACCTGATGGCCAAGGATCCTGCTCCAAATTATCTTAGACTAAATTTGCCGGCCAAAATAGACAATCCAATCGAGGAATTTCAGCAATGGAGATTGATAAAACCAGGCAATAAAGTTGTTGTTATCGGAGTTGGCCCTGTTTTAGAAAATATCATTAAACTGGCCGGTGATGATATCGAGGTCTGGGCACTGGGCATACTGCCTGTCCAGGAATTGCCGTCAGCATTGATATCTAGTATCATAAAGAAGAAGAAAGTCCTGACAATTGAAGAACATTGCGGCCAATGCGGGCTTAATGAACTTATGGCCAAACAATTGCTGGCAAGTGGCTGCGGAGATATCAGTTTTCGTTCGGTCCATGCCCAAGGGTATCCGGATGGCAGAGTGGGGAGCCAAAAGTGGCTGCAGGAGCAGAGTGGGCTGGCAGGAGAAAAACTAGCCGAGACAATTAAGGAGTTAATAAATGACCGACTTGACAGCTGAGATAAAAAAACTGAAAGGCCCGATAGTCATTTTTGGTGCCGGAGGTTTTATTGGTGCTAACTTGTTTCGGGCCATCCTCGCTGTCCGGAATGATTGCTTTGCCGTTACTCATCAACAACTTGTCCCCTGGCGATTGCAAGATCTGCCAGCTGATAACATATTATACGCCGATCTGAACAAACCAGAGACTCTGCGGATAATTCTTGATAAATTCAACTTTAAGACAATATTTAATTTTGCCGCTTATGGAAGCTATTCCAAACAAAGAGATATTGAGCAGATTTATAAAACAAATATTGTCGGCCCGGCCATATTGCTGGAGCTCTGTGCTGCCAAGGGGTTTGCGGCTTTTGTCCAGGCCGGTTCATCGTCTGAATATGGGATAAATTCAGCAGCCCCCAAGGAAGAGGCTCAACTTATTCCTAATAGCCATTATGCAGTCTCCAAAGTGGCGGATTCAGCTTTGGCAAAATATTATGGTCAGGTTAAAAAGCTGCCGGTAATTAATTTGAGATTATATTCCGCCTATGGCCCATATGAAGAGCCGGACAGACTTATTCCGGTCCTTCTGAGCCAGGGATTGGCAGGTAAATACCCACCCTTGGTCGCCCCGGACATTTCGCGGGATTTTGTTTATATCGATGATATCGTCGAAGCTACAGTTTTGGCTGCGAATGTCGGGGTACAAAAGATTCCCGGAGGTTCCTTAAATATTGCCACAGGTAATAAGACAAAAGTCAGAGACATCGTTCAATTAGCCAAAGAAATATTTAACCTTGATCATGAGCCTGTCTGGGGGACAATGCCCAACAGAATGTGGGATCTATCTGACTGGTACGGCGATCCGACCAAAGCCCAAGAAGTTCTAGGTTGGAAAGCAACAACGACTTTGAAGGAGGGCTTAAAAAGAACAAGTCAGTGGATGAGAGGATATACTAACAAGAATATCGCCGTTAGACCGGCTAAAACACCAAAAATATCGGCAGTTATTGCCTGCTACAAAGACGGGGAAGCAATCCCAATTATGCATGAGAGATTAACAACTGTTTTTACCCAATTATGCGTCGATTACGAAATTATCTTCGTAAACGACGGCAGTCCGGACAATAGCAATGAAGTGTTAACAAAACTGACCGCCACCGACAAAAAGGTAATTGCTGTCGAACATTCTCGTAATTTTGGCTCGCAAAGTGCCTTTTTAAGCGGCATGCAGATTGCCACCGGCGACGCGGTAGTTCTTCTTGATGGAGACCTCCAGGACCCGCCAGAAATTATTCCGGAGTTTTATAAGGAGTGGGTTGCCGGATATGAAGTCGTTTATGGTTCGCGCGTAAAAAGACAGGCCACCGGAATACTTAATGCCTGCTACAAGCTTTTTTACAGAATATTTAGGGGGGTCGCCTATATTCCTATCCCCTTAGATGCCGGCGATTTCTCTCTGATGGACAGAAAAGTCGTCGACCAGCTGCTGGCTTTACCGGAAACCGACCAATTTCTACGTGGTCTTCGAGCTTGGGTCGGGTTTAAGCAAACAGGCGTTGATTATGTGAGGCCCGAGCGAATGTTTGGCCGCACAACCAACAATTGGCGCAAAAATATCTGGTGGGCCAAAAAAGCAATCTTCTCCTTCAGTTTTATTCCGCTGGAGATGGTCAGTTACTTTGGCTATATTCTGGCAATCATCTCTTTTCTGGGGTTAATATGGCAGGTTGTTGCTCACATTATTTTTCCTGAAATTCCCCAAGGGATTTCAACCATAATAGTCTTACTCTTGTTTTTTGGTGCAATCCAGATGATCGCGGTTTCCATTCTTGGCGAGTATCTGGCCAAAATATTTGAAGAGACAAAAAACCGCCCGAAATTTATTCGCAAAACAATTCAACAGGGGGGCGCGACCCTGTCAACCCAACAAGAAATGGCAGCTTTTGTTGAACAACGTCAGGCATGAAATACATTGTCAAGCAGTGCCTTTTTTGTAAGCAAAATGAAGAGCTGGCGGAACTGTATGGTCGAAATTTTCAAGACAGGGATCTTACTGCAGAAGTATTTTCTGCCCGCCGCTCTTGTGACCATTTCCATTATCGGATGGTTCGATGTAAACGCTGTGGGTTGACCTTTTCCCGAGAGGTGCTGTCAGACGATGACCTGTCAATATTGTATGCGGATAGTAAAGTTACTTTTAGTGAATTCACTTCCATCTTACGCAAAGATTATCTCCGGCCACTTCGTCCATTCTTGGATATTATTAATAAAGATGCGGCTTTGGAGCTCGGTTGCAGTAGTGGTTTTTTTCTGGAAGAACTCAAGGTTCAACAATTCAAGTCGGTCTACGGTTGTGAGCCAAGCGTAGAGGCGGCTCAAAAGGCAACCAGTCAAATCAGAGAGAATATTAGTGTTCAGGTTTTTGGACGTGATATCTACCCTAAAGAGAGCTTTGATCTGGTCTGTTCTTTTCAAACCCTCGATCATTTAAGCGATCCGTCAGAAACTGTGGCGATCTGTCGAGATCTATTGCGGACAAATGGCGTTGCCTACTTTGTTACACACAATGTGGCTAGTTTGACAGCCAAAATCCTCGGCGAAAAATCTCCGATCATTGATGTTGAGCATATTTATCTTTTTAATAAGAAAACATTACGGCGACTCTTTACCGAAGCCGGGTTTAAGGTTCTAAAAGTGGGCAATCTTTACAATAGTTACCCGCTCAATTACTGGGTTAAGCTGTTATTTAAAGATCGCCAAACAGGCAAGATTATTTTGAACATTATCAACGCCATCGGCTTGGGAAGACTGGCTTTCCCTCTCCCCGCCGGGAATATATTTATTATTGCTCAGCGGCCGAAGAATTCGCCGTTAGGCTTGGAATAATTGCTTCTGCGCAATAGAATATAACGAGTGGCATCACATTCATTATCAATCTGTCTGATAAAGTCCCGTCCAGAAGCCAGGGAAACATGTTATTTGATCCAAACTGAACAATAATGCTCATGACAGAAATAACGATAATAGCCAATAAATAGCTTAGTGGTGGTTTTAATGCCCGCTTATAGAAAAAAATCAAAGTTACAACAAACAGCGCCCAAGATAACTGCCAATCACCATAAAGAAACAATTTTTTCATAAATATTGCGGCAATCGTTCCCGTTTTTCCGTTGACAGAAGAGGCTTGAACAGCGGCTGTTGTTGGCAAGGCTGTTTCAGCTGTTAATCCGGTTAAAGAGCCTAATATCCGGACAAAAGTTCCGATCTGTCCTTGGCTCAGCCAAGGGAGTGTAATCAGTAAAAAGATTGAAAGTGCTATGCCGATCTTTCGCCAGTCATTTGCTGAATAGGATCTTTTTGCAACAAATAGGAAGCCGAACAGCATCAAGATATCTGCCCCGACCAAGATCAGGCCGGCTCTCTTAACCCAGACCGCTATGCCCAGCAACGACACCGCAATAAAGAGGTCGGTTAGGCTTTTTTCCTTGTTGTTATTTGCTTGTTCTTTCATGAATAAATACAAATATATGGTGCCAATAGAAAAATAAAAAGTCATGGGGAAGTCTGAATATGCAGTCCCAACGTGATAAAGCATAAAAGACAAACTGCTTAACATAAAAGTAAAAAGCAGGCTACACCAGCGGGGAAAGGCTCTCTTTAATGCAGAATAAAAGATTATGAGCAGGCTAAGAAACATGACTGGGGGTAAAATCTTAAAGTGGGCATCATTAATCGAGCCTAGTCCGATAAAAGCCCACCCTTGGGCTATGAAAGGGAAGGGAGGCTTATCACCCATGAATTGAGCCAGATAAGGATCAAATATTTTACCTGTATAAAAAATCCCCTTAGCCACGATCGAATAAAAATGAAAAGCATCAACATCAATGACCGGTTTGACCAGTGCAGTGAAAAAAGCAAAAACAACCTTGAGCCCAATAATAACCAGCAGGATTATTTCCGGCCAGGTGGGCTTGGGCCCCTGCAAGTTAAAAGCAGACTTGATTTCGTCGACTGTCAGACAAAATGTTTTGATCGATAGAAGCCATATTGAAATCAGGCCGATTACAATAGTAATAGCAATGGTGATTATGGGAAGACTTAACGGAATCTCAATTAAAGCCAACAGATACATAATAATCGTCAATACGCCTAGGCCAATAGCGAAGGAGAGAGCCAACTTTTCCCAGATAGAATATGAGGAGGCTTGTTTTCGCATCAGCAACGAAAGAAAAAAAAGCCCTAATAACATGGGAAGGCCCAGAACGATTATTATCATTATATATGACTCCTTTTCAGGATATACGCATTATTGCGAAATTGCTTGTATTGCAAAAAAGATTTTGCTATTGTCGGCTCAACGTTCAGGTCATAGACGACAAGATAGTCCGACTCGGTTGTTGATGTCTGTCTGGGATAGAGATAATATCTTGCTTTGATATCGTTATAGAGCGGTGGGATCCTCAAATCGATCTTGGCAGTTGCAGGGATGTTCTTTTCGCAGAACTCAATAAACGGATAGAAATCGCCGGTATTGGCTAGAACTAGCTTTTCCCTATAGCTTTTGCCGACATATTTCCAGTCGTTCTTGAACCAGCCAGTATAGCTAATGAAAGAACTTATTTCTAACAGAAACCAAAAGATAAGGAGCGCGGCAAAAATATATTTGGCTATCTCAGAAATGTCCTGGTATTTCCAGACAGCCAGGCCGATAAGCAGCAATGATAATATCCAATAGATATAAACATTAATTGAACGGCCAAATAAATAGGGGCTTTTCATCGTATTGATAGTACTACCGATAACTAATCTGCCGGTCGGCCCCCAAAACTCCTGCCAGCCGGCCCTGATCGTGGTCAGCAAATTTCCGGTTGATAATTCAGCCTGGTTAATCTCGATTGAGGTTTCCGGATAGACTAAAAGTCCTTTCACCCAGCCGATCCAATTGGGGCTATGATGTTTGGGCGCGATAAAATAGTTATGAGTCCCTCTTCTGACAGAAAACCAGACAGATTTGTTCTGATTGAACTGCGGATCGTAAGAATTGGCCCACATCAGGCGGGCGGTGGAACTCATTTCCGCTTTAATATTTAGCTTTATTAAACGGAATTCCTCCGAATCGCGCATCAGCTCTTGAGAGATAAGGTAGGGCTGGCCATTTGTTTGTTGAAAAATGATCTTCGCTTCCCTGGCCAAAACAGCCGAGGATAAAACTAGTGAGAACAATAGTAGCGTCAATATCTTTTTGCTCATCTGGACAGGTTATTATACTATATGGAATGTGGAAATAGTAGTTAGGAGATTCTACTGTAATCCGAAAACAATTACTGATATAATTTTTGATACGGATAAAGCATGAAAAGAACACAACTCACATTATTGGTCGTTCTGATTCTGAGCATCATCTTGGCCGGCCTGGCTCTTTTGCCGGAAAAAAGATTAATTATCGACAAGTTTTCAGTCGTCAACGAAAATCAAATATTGCTGCCGAATAGTAATATTGACGCAAATCTTTTTGATGTTTGTGTTTTAGAACTAACACAAGCTGTAGCCTATGAGCCGGGAGCAATGTTGTTTACTTCCCAATATTTCCCTCAGTTCAGTTACAACCTTCGATTTGATTTTGACAGCGGGCCTGCTAATCGTTTAAATAAAATATATATCTATGCTCCCAGCCACCGTGCCTGGGTGGGGATAATCAAGGACATATTAATTATCCCTTCAACGAATGGACCAATGCCTGAACTCCAAAGAGTCCTCTTTATCCGCAGCAATCCCTGGACAAAGATCAGAGCCTTGAGCTCAAACTTCACTCGATACTACGATCCCAAGCTCGGCTCGGTTTTTGCCCTGGCGTCCCCCTTATTTTTTAATAATTCTTACAATGTTCTCATGGGGCCCTGGATATGGGGCATTATCGCCATATTACTGGCAGTTGCCATCGGCTGCGCGATTTATAAACCCGATCCAATAATATTCAAAATTTCATTGCTCGGATTCATCATTTTATTTCTATTGTTATGGTTAATATTGGATTTGCGCAATAACACCTATTATCTAAAAGGGATGCGCCGTGACGCCAGTCAGTATTGGGGGAAAAGCCTCTCCGACAAAAGGGGGATCGTCAACCTGTCGTCCGATTTTATCAGCTTCATGCGCTTTTGTGACGAAGCAATTCCCAGCGACGGTAAAATAATAAACTATGTGTCCGAAAAAATTCCCGGCACAGCCGACGGAGCCTTGCATCACACTCAATTATATTTCAATCTTCGCCCGCGGCTAAATACCACCAAAGAATATTATGTCGTCTACGGAACAGAACAATCCAAACTGGAGATCCCGGTTCAAGGATTAAAAATGTTTAAAAAATTTCATGATCTGGCGTATATTTTAACAAAATGATTATTAAATTATTAATAGGATTAATTCTGCCGTTTCTTTTGGGCTTTACGATCCTCTCCTGGATCGATCGGAATAAGGAGCTTGATTTGCCAGAGCAAACAGGTTTAAGTTTTTTGCTCGGGATTTCCGCCACAACCTTGCTACTATTCTGGGCCTTTCTTTTGCCGTTGTCCCACCGCAGCTTCTTGGTTGGCACATTTATCGTGGTCTTCTCTTTCCTACAGCTCCTACTGGTTGATAAAGGCCGGAGAATCAGAGACTTTGTTAAAAAATGTTACACTGTTAAGTGGCCTGTCGGACAGAAAAACATTGTTGTTCTGCTATTACTGATCGGCTTGCTGTTTAAGCTCTCTTATGTTTTTGTTGAAGCAGGGAGTAAGCCGGAGTACTCCTGGGACGCCAGTAACTTTTGGACCACGTCGGCCAAAGCCTTCCATTATTTCGACCGGGATTATCCGGCTCAGGCACTACAAGGGGTACTAAATTTAAAGTCTCACGATGATTATCCGAGACAAATGGCGCTCAGCCAGGCCTGGTTATATGATTACCTGGGCGAAGCCAATGACCAGATGGGAAAGTTACTCTTTCCTGTAACATTGGTGGCTTTCCTATTTTTCTTCTACGCCCAAGTAAAAAAAGAAAGAGCAGGGCCGATAGCTTTGTTTTTCTGCTATTTTCTTCTCTCTGCCCCCCTGTTTGTGTATTTAGCCACCGTTGGCTACGCAGATTTCACTATTGCAGTCTACTTTTCCGTGGGGATACTCTGCTTTTATCGCTGGATCAGAGAAAAGAAGTTGCCTTATTTTTGGCTATTTTCCATTTTTATCGCTTTGACTTTGTGGATAAAGATCGAAGGAAAACTGTGGCTACTCCTCGGCCTGATACTGCTCATTGTTTATCTCTATCGGGATTACGGCAGATCCATAAAGGAAGCCGCGCTGAAAGTTGGCCAATACCTCTCTGCATACCTGATAATAAGTTTTCCCTGGCAGATCGTGATCTGGGCCTATCGGCTTGAGGCCAGAGGGGAATTTACTTCTAATCTTGGTCATTTCAGCGAAATGCAATCATTCATTTACAATAGTCTTTTTGTTCAGGGCTCCTGGGGCTTATTCTGGTTTGCCGCAACGGCAGCTTTACTGGTTGGTTGGCACAAACTTATTAACAGGCAGAACATTTATCTTCTTTTAACGATTATCATGTTTTACGGCGCACTGTTGTTTATTTATCTATTTACCGGTGACGGCTGGGATAGCATGGTAGTGAGTTTTAACAGGGTACTCCTCTCTTTGTATCCGGTCATGGTTTTTACGCTGGCGGTTGTTTTGCCCGACCTAAATGAGTTATTATGGTGGCGGAGAAAGAAATGAAATTGTCCATTATCATGCCTGTTTATAACGAAGCGAAAACCTTTGATCGGATATTTCAGCTTGTCAAAGCACTACCTGTTGATAAAGAGATCATTATCGTTGACGATTATTCCACAGACGGCACACGTGAACTACTAAATAAGTATTCCTCTGACAACGTCCGGGTTGTCTTCCACGAAAAGAACAGGGGAAAGGGGGCAGCCATCAGAACGGGGATCAAAGCTGTGACTGGAGATATTGTCATCATTCAAGATGCCGACCTGGAATATGATCCCAATGATATCCTAAAACTAATTAAGCCGATTATTAATGATGAATTAGATGTCGTTTACGGTTCAAGATTTTTGGGTGATCATGAAAAAAAATATACAAATATTTTATATTTGGGGAATAGGTTCTTTTCTTTCTTGACAGCAATTCTCTTTTTTGTCCCCATTACCGACATGGAAACCTGTTACAAAGTTTTTCGGGCTGAAATAATCAAGTCCTTTACCTTGCATTCCAATCGCTTTGATTTTGAACCGGAGGTCACGGCGAAAGTATTAAAAAGAAAACTCCGGTTTAAAGAGATCCCGATTAACTATCATAGCCGAACCTACGCCGAGGGGAAGAAAATCGGCTGGAAAGACGGGGTAGCTGCTATTTGGACTTTATTTAAGTACAGATTTGTTGATTAAAGCGTGAAGGAGTAATTAATGAAAATTTGCGTGATCGGTACCGGCTATGTAGGATTGGTAACAGGCGCCTGCTTTGCTGATCTTGGTAACGAAGTTATTTGTGTCGACAAAGA
>JBDRIF010000042.1:0-6801 GCA_043816125.1 bacterium | reverse complement strand
TCTCTCCTCGAATCATCATTTTCTGCCTCAACATATTTGGCTGCGGCTTCAGAATCTTTACGAATAGCGTCGATCTTTGTGGGATTGGAACATTCAATTATCAGGTCGTCGACCTCCAGCCAACCGTGATAGCCGTAGGTTCCATCGGCTCTTTTCATGCCGCCGACCACCAGTTCGATCTTTTTGTCGTGATAATAGTGGCCCAGGATTGTTTCCGCCTGTCCCATAAGTTGTTGAGCGACATAAACCGCGAAATCATCACAATCGCCATTTCTTTCTCGAAAAACAACCCAGGGGCGTTTGAGCGTTTCCAGCCCTTTGGCTATTGTCATATTATTGACCTTCTCAAGAGTGGCCCCCTCAGCCTGTTGGCCGCTGAATTTATATTCGTAACCGAACAGCTCCATGATTGTAAATCTATCCGGTCGGTTGGCTAGCTGTAGTGGTGAATATTCTCCTTGGATATCCAGGTTTGTGATCCGAAGATATAGGTGCATCAGCCTGCTGACTTCTGCAGTCGATTGATTGTCTTCGATCGCTGCATAGGCCTGATCGGTAAATCCGTTTAAGTTACAAAACTCTTCTGGTTCAATGCCTAGTGAGCTTGCTGCGTCAGTGATAACCCTGGCTTCGGGGTCGGTCGGTTTGAAAAGGGCGTTGCCTAAACGGAGTTCTGGAAGAGGGGTCATGCTTTTCTACTGACTTTCATGAAGGTCGCTTTGCTCTCAGCCCTGGCTGTTGGCGGCATTCTTTTATTTTTCATGATTATCTTTCGGGTCAAGTTTAGAAAAATTTCACTTAATCTATATTTTGGCTGAAATATTTCCCAATATTTCCCGATATATATATATGATAGTAGCTGCTGGAAACAGATCGACGCATAGCGGCTTTGCCGCTTATAGAATATGGCTGAGTCAAAGCGGAAAATGGCGTTCTCATCGTGGTTGTCCTGCACCTGAACAGCCTGATCCCAAGGTTGTACCGTACGCAACAAAACAGCACTTATCTCTGGGAAATCGGCAGTTGTTAAAAGAAATACTTTTAGCCAACAGATCAAAATGGACAACTGACACAGGATCGGTAATTTCTTACGAAAGCTTGCGTGTGTCAAAATTTGTTCGGGAGAACTATTATTTTGTTGATGAAAACGGTCAAATCCGCAGATTTTATGGGAGCAGTCTTGTCGAATTGCTAGCAGGCAGTAAAACTAATTACATGTTTTCGTTATTGTTGGAAGACCTGGGGATTGAGGTTGTTGGACGGCCGAGCTATGAAGTGGCTGATGCAGAGGTGCTAACCGAGGCGGATTTGGGGAATCTTGAGGCGTTGAAGAAAGCAATTTTGGCCGACAGGGATGTTTTTTTAGCCGAGCCAGAAACTGATTCGGCAGAACTAACTGTGAAATATGATGAAATTAGTATTGTCGCATTTTGCAAGCATGTCTTTTATTTTAGAGATTCAACAACCAGGCAACTTAGAAAGTTCCGTGGTGGATATCTCTTGCAGAAAGTGAGCTCGAATGACAAAGCTGGATTGGTGAAACTTTTAACTTCTTTAGGTTTTACGGTTGAAGGACTACAGGCCCAAGAGGGCTTTCGCCGGCTTACCGGCAAAGAAATTATTAACAATCCGGATCTGGTAAGAAAGATAATTATTGCTAATAGCCGACGTTTGCAGGGCAGGGAGAGCGAAGAATTTGATATTGGAAAAATTATGCTCGACGCTTTTCGGAGTTGGATGGTAGCGGAGATCGATGGTGAGCAGGTGGGGTTTTCTTCAGATACCATGTTGAGAGCTTTTACTAAAAACAGAGGAGTGCTGGGGGTTGTCGAATGTTTGTCAAAACTTGAGATTAGCGTAGTTGGAGAACTGGCTACTAGGCAAAGATATCGAATTCCCAATCAAACTTTACGAGATCCGCGGTTGCTAAGAAGGGCATTGCTGCCACAAATCGATTCTTTTTTGAGAGATAGAGATGCTGGCTTAAGCATGGAAAATCTTACTTCTGAAAGGTTGCCATCGATTGATCTCTGTTTTGATACGCCTGAAGGAAGGCAAACAATAAAATGTGCTTCTCTGATAAGTAATTTTGGTTACGGATATGGGGTTAATGGAATCGCTGAGTTATTGAGGCATGCAGGTTTTATTGTTGAGGGGGACTTGTCCGGAAAGAGTTTTCGCAGACTTTCAGTTAGTGAAATGCGGGGGAATATGGATTTAGTCAGGAGAATAATTTTGGCGAATCGGAGAGAAATATTAGCAAAAGTGGAAACGGGTTTTGTTTTAAATAATATTATAGCCAAACTCTTTGTTGGTACGTTTGTTGCCGATATTGATGGCGAGCGTGTTGGGTTTAGCGGGCGGACATTTGTTCGTCATTTTTGTGATGATGGGAGCAAGGGGGTAAATGTTAGGAAAATTATTCAATCTTTAGCTCGGGTCGGTATTCAGGTCGGGCCTGCTGTTGCTGAAGATGCTGAAGTCGTATCAAGAGAGAAGGAACTATCCGAGTTAGAGTTGCTTCGTCTGATTTTTGGCCGCGGATTCACCAGAGAAGAAGATGTCCGCATGCTCGATCGGCTTTTTGAATATACAGCTTTTTACTGGATGGTCGCCGCACAGGTCCGCTTGATCATTGATTTAGCAGATTATCAAAGAATAATTTTCCCCGAGAGAGTTTTAAACCTCGGTTCAAATATCGGCAGTGCCTTTGTTGCCTGGCAGAGTTATCAGGATCGTCTAACACCCCTAGGAAGAGGTATTCCTCAAGTAACCGATGTTGACAGTAATCCTTTGATGGTTCAAGTTGCTAGAGAAAGAGCCGGGCGAAGTGTTGATCAGGTTATTGAACGTGATGTTTTGTCTATCCCGGCGGCGGAATTTGCTGAATATGATTGTGTGAGCATCGATTGTTTTCGCTCGCTTCCTCTGGTGGAACGGAAGACTCTATTAGCCCGAGTTGCAGAAGGGGCTAGACCGGGGACTGTTTTGGCAATTGGGGAGAATGGTTATGGTTTCACAGATGAGTGTTTAGCCAAACTGGCCGGTTATGGCTTTGATGTTGTGATAGTTACCGACTCGGTCAATATGTCTGAGGCCGAGGCGACAGTCGTTCGAGAGCGGTTGGGGGAAGAAGCTTGGCAAAAAGTGCGAGGGATCAATGGCAAAATGGAAATTGTAATTGCAGTCAAGGCCGAACGATCGTTGGTTGAGGATAGACAGGAGTTTACTCTAGAGAAATTAAGTGATGTTATTGAAAAGGGAGCCTCAATGCCTCGGATAGGCTGGGAGAGCAGCGACGAAAGGACAAGTTTGAGCGGAGTTGAAATACAATATTCCCGGGAATGGTTGGACCAACGGTTGGAATTGCGGCCGGATATTGTGCGGCTCCATCGAACCAAGGAAGTGCTGGAAAAACTGGCCGCCAGGGTTTTAAATGTCGATCGTTTTGCCAGAGCCGGAACAACGGATATGACCGATCTGCTGGCAGGGTTTAGTTCATTTTCTCGGCAGGTGCTTGGGATCCAAAGACAATTCGATAGGCGGGCTGAAGATGAGGCCAGAATTGTCCTATCGCAGATGGAGATTGTGCGGGCAGAGACTAGAGATTGGTTTGCACAAATTGCATCAAGTCTACGGGAGAGGGGAAGACAATTAGACCGGCGCCTTCATGAAGAAGAGAGTCTATTTATTGCCCCGTTAAGCGACAATGAAGTATTGGAATATATTGAATTGGGTCTAGAGGCCGATGGGATGGCTAACGAAGTAGCCGTGATTAATCGGGTTGCCCAACGTGGACCGTACGAAACATTTTTATCCGAATTAGATAGTGTACTCCTGGCCAGAGGCTTCCCCCCACACGTTTCCCTTGTTCCCTAATCAAATCATATGGTAGAATAAACATTCCTCAATATTGGGGAGTCTATGTTCAAAAAGATATTGATAGCTAACCGCGGTGAAATTGCTGTCCGAATCATAAGAGCAGCCAAAGAATTGGGTATTGCAACCGTTGCAGTCTATTCTGAGGCGGATAAAGACTCCCTCCACGTTAAAATTGCCGACGAAGCCTATTGTATCGGTCCCGCCGCCCCCAACAAGAGTTATTTAAATGTCCCCAGTATAATTTCAGTCGCCGAAGTTACCGGTGTCGATGCTATCCATCCCGGTTACGGCTTTTTAGCTGAAAATTCCAAGTTTGTCGAGATTTGTCAGGCGAGTGGGATTAAGTTTATCGGTCCCTCCATCGATGCGATGCAGAGAATGGGGGATAAGGCGACAGCTAAGAAAACTATGAAAGCGGCCGGTGTCCCTGTTGTCCCCGGTTCCGAAGGGACAATCTCCGATGAAAACGAGGCCTTAAAGATTGCCGAAAAGATCGGTTTTCCAGTCATTATTAAAGCGACTGCCGGCGGCGGCGGTCGGGGGATGAGATTGGCCTGGGAGAAAAAAGATTTTATCCACTTAATGAGAACAGCGCGAACAGAAGCCGATGTCGCTTTTGGTAACCCCGAAGTTTATATCGAAAAATATGTCGAAGAGCCGCGCCATATCGAAGTTCAGGTTATGGCCGATGAGCATGGAAATGTTATTCATTTAGGAGAGAGAGACTGTTCAATCCAACGGCGCCATCAAAAATTAGTTGAAGAAGCCCCTTCGCCTGTAATTGATCACCGAGCGAGAAAAAAGATAGGCGATGCCGCAGTTAAGGCGGCTAAAGCAGTTAACTATCATGGGGCAGGGACAATTGAATTTCTTTATGACAAACATGGTAATTTCTATTTTATGGAGATGAATACTCGGGTTCAGGTGGAACATCCGGTAACCGAGATGGTGACCAATGTAGATATTATCCAATTGCAAATTCTGGTGGCTGCCGGAGAGAAATTAAATCTGAGACAAAGTGACATTCAGATTCATGGCCATGCGATAGAATGCCGGATCAATGCTGAAAACCATGAAAAGAATTTTATGCCGTCTCCCGGAACGATAAAAGCTTATCTGGCCCCGGGGGGTCTTGGTGTTCGAATCGACAGTCACGCCTATTCGGGTTATGTTATTCAACCTCATTACGATTCCTTAATAGCTAAAATTATTGTCAAAGGGAAGACCCGGGCTGAGGCGATCGCCAAGATGGCCAGGGCGTTGGATGAATATGTAATTGATGGGATCCATACGACGATCCCTTTTCACCTCAAAGTATTAAAGAACGAAGCTTTTCGCAGTGGGGATGTAACAACTAAATTTATCGAAGAACACTTTGGCGCACCGACTTAATTATGGGAAAACGATCAACCGCCCGCCGCTTAGCGATGCAGGCGATCTATCAGGCCGAAGTCTCCTCCACTGATATCGAAACAGCCCTCACCAATCTTTTTGACGATGAACCGTTTATCCCCGAGACCAAAGAATTTGCCGAAAAGCTGGCCAAAGCGACCTGGGCTGACAAAGAGATCGTTGATAAAATTATTATCGATCTGGCTGTCGATTGGCCGATCGAGCGGATAGGGAAGGTTGATCGGAGTGTCTTACGCCTGGCTCTGCAGGAGCTGCGAACGGGAGAGACACCAACCTCCGTTGTTATAAATGAAGCTGTCGAATTGGCCAAGAAATATTGCGGCGGAGAGGCCTCCAAGTTTATTAATGGGATACTGGGTGCTTTTGTCAGACAAGCTAAGTGAGGTAAGTGATGATTTCCTTGATTTGTTTCGGGATGATCTATTTATATCTTTTCTTTGCGGTTTTTATCTCTTATTGGCAGATTGATCAGGCTCAATATTGGGATTCGGCAGTCCATCTTTTTGCCGCCTGGTTTACCAGGACCTATACTTTTCCTGATTTTACCGGTTGGAATCCTTTTTTCTTTGCCGGTTATCCCCATGATACGTTCTATGGGCCGTTATTCCATTATATAGTAGCGCTTTTAAGTTTCCCCCTCGGTTTGCTGGTGGCGCAAAAAACTCTTTATATCATCACGATTTCGATATTACCACCATCATATTACTATTTTGCCAGAAAATTCGGTTTCAATAAGAACGAATCTTCGCTAATGACCTTGCTTATGATGTTTGCTGCTGTCACGCTGAATCTGGCCTGCGGTGGTACGCTTTATTCGCTTTTCCTTGTGGGCCTGGCTCCCCACGCATTGGCAATGCCACTATATTTTGTTTTCGCCGGTAAGCTGAAAGAAGTCTGCCGGGATTTTTTGGCGCAAGGGACTTCTCCACCTGGCAGGGTGTTACTATTGTTGGTAACACTATCAGTGCTACTGCTGCTCACCCATTTTGTTGTAATCTTTGCCGCAGTGATAACTGCCGGTCTGATCTATTGTTTTCATTTTAGCGCAAAGACTTTCAGGTTTGCTCTAAAACATCTCTTACTGACAGCGTTATGTTCCGCATTTTTTTGGCTGCCGATGGTTTTTTATCTGACCGGGGTTAAAGATGATGCCACGATCCTGTCGATGGGTTTCTTTTTAACTTTACCGCTGGTCCTGCTGATCGTTGGTGGTGCGGGGGTGGTCGCGCTCGATAAAGATAACCGGTTTGATCCTCTGTTATTGATGTTGATCGGTATTTTTAGTGTGATGGTTTTTATTGATTTTGGCCAGTTAGGTCTGCCTATGGATGCTTATCGTTTTATATTTTTCTTCCTGTCCTTTGCCATGATGCTTCCCGCCAAACTTTTATTGAATAATCTTAATAATGAGGTTGCCAAAAGAGTGCTTCTTTTTGTTTTTATCGCTCTTATCTCTATTCAGCTGGCAATTGTTATACTGCCCAATAAACGATTGGATATTAATCG
>JBDRIF010000041.1:0-6188 GCA_043816125.1 bacterium | reverse complement strand
ATATGCCTGATTGCATAATCTGCTCACAAGAAACTCGTATTATTCACGACAAGCAATATGGACAAGACTATTACTATTGTCCCGCTTGTGAACTAATTTCGTTGGATGAGCACAAGCGGATCTCCCCCAAAGAAGAGCGGAGGGAATATTCGTTTCATCAGAACAGCATGGAGAATGTCGGTTATGTTCAGAGGTTTCGTGATTTTATCAAAAGAGCGATCCACCCTCACCATGCACAGATAAAAACAGCGTTAGATTTTGGCGCGGGACCAGAACCGGTTTTAGCCGAACTGTTACGACAAGAAGGGTTCCAGGTAAGTTTCTACGACAAGTTTTTTGCCCCCGATCAAGCCCCCCTCTCAAAGAAATACGATCTGATTACCATCACAGAAGTCTTAGAACACCTCCCCAATCCGCTCAAAACACTCCGCTCGCTCAAAGAGTTGCTCAATAAGAACGGAATCATCGCGATTATGACTTTATTCCATTCGAACAATGAAGAAGAGTTTCAACAATGGTGGTACCGGAGAGATTCGACCCATATCAGTTTTTATACCCATAAGACGATTAGGAAGCTGGCTGAAATACTCGATTTGCAGGCGCAGATCGTCGACGCAAAAAACATATGTGTGTTATCATTAATAGATGCAATTAATCCTTCATAATATCAAGATTAATCTGGAAGACGATGATCCTGCAGTCTATCGGAACCTCGCCCTCAAAAAACTAGGGGCCGATAATCTCGATCTGCAAGAAGTAAAAGTCCTAAAAAAGTCTTTGGACGCCAGAGACAAGAACCAGTTTTATTATAACTTATCTCTCTTGGTTACCGTCCCCAAAACTTACCGGAACAAAAAGCGCTTCCCTCAGGTAAAGAAAAAACAGCCCCCTTTTGAGCCGACCAAGAAATTAACCGATCGGCCGATAATAATTGGCTTTGGCCCGGCCGGTATTTTTGCCGCCCTAACCTTTATTGAACACGGAATCAGACCGATAATTTTCGAACGGGGGAAGATGATCGATGAACGACTGGCTGACATTACAAATTTTGAGCAGAACAAAGAGTTGGACCCCGAATCTAACGCCCAGTTTGGTGAAGGAGGGGCCGGCACCTACTCTGACGGCAAATTAACGACCCGGATCAAAGAGACCGGCTATGTCGCCAAAGTGCTGGAAACTTTTATTAAGTTTGGCGCACCGGAAAACATCAATTATCTCAATAAACCACATCTGGGGACCGACAAGCTTTGCCGGATTATTAAAAAGATCAGGGAGCAGATAGTTAAATCTGGAGGGGAGATCAATTTCCGGTCCAAAGTTACCGATCTGATCATAGTTGACGGACAACTTAAAGGGGTCGAGATCAATTACGACCAGAAACATTATTCTTCGACAATAATTTTGGCCATCGGCCATTCGGCCAGGGATACTTATCAGCTATTACATGATAAAGGGGTAGCGTTGGAGCAAAAACCGTTCGCCGTCGGGGTAAGGATCGAGCATCCGGCCGCTCATATCAACCTGATGCAGTATGGGGAGAAATATCAAAAGGCCCCTCAGCTGGATGCGGCCGATTATTTTTTGACTGCCGACAATGTTTTCTCGTTCTGCATGTGTCCGGGGGGAGAGATCATCAACGCCTCATCAGAACGGGGGCATTTAGCGCTAAACGGGATGAGTCGGGCCAAGCGAAACAGCGCTTTTTCTAACGCCGCTATTGTTACAAAGGTCGGGACCGAAAGTTTTGGTTCCGATCATCCGCTGGCAGGGATTGAATTTCAGAGAGCAATTGAACAAAAAGCATTTTTTGACTGGCACGCCCCGGCGCAAAACCTGACAGATTTTATGAAAGGGGTAAAATCAGAAAGGATCCGGGGGAATTCATACAAGATGGGGACAGTTTCAACCGAGCTGAATACAATCTTGCCTGATTTTGTTTATAACAATTTAGTCGCCGCATTCAAACATTGGCAAAGCCGGTTCCCCTTCTTTATCTCGGAAAAAGCGGTCCTTTTTGCTCCCGAAACCAGAACCTCTTCTCCGGTCCGGATAGTCAGAGCCCCCGAAAGGCAGTCGGTCAGTCACGCCAATCTCTATCCTGTCGGTGAAGGGTCCGGTTATGCCGGGGGTATCACCAGTTCGGCGGTTGACGCAATCAAGACCGTCGA
The DNA here is from genome assembly GCA_043816125.1 of bacterium. GTDB lineage: Bacteria > Margulisbacteria > WOR-1 > O2-12-FULL-45-9 > O2-12-FULL-45-9 > JBDRIF01. The sequence goes on along the minus strand of JBDRIF010000041.1, from coordinate 4,020 downwards.
AATAATTCTTGAAACAGTAATTGCTAAGGCAGAGTGATTGTATCCCAGGACAAACCGCCGTCTTCAGATTTAATTAGAGTTTTATTTGCCCCAACCGCCCAAACTTCAGCTGACTGATCCCCCGAGTTGTTGATATATACATCATATAGGTTGTTTGTTGTTCCAGAATCAATAGCGGTCGAATTGTTTAGATTGCCCACAAAAGCCCTGTACAGGGTGCCATTGGCGCCGACCATTATCAGAAAGCCGCTATCATCGCAAAAAGAATAAATGTCTTCATCCGGCAGCTCGGCATACGGGTAATTGTTTGTGACCAGCGACCAGGTCTCCCCGCTGTCGTTAGTGGTGAGCAGGGTGCCGCCGGCGCCAACGATCAGTCCGCCGCTCGGGGTATAGACATCGAGATCTATTTTGTACAGGTCTGCCGTGATGGCGCCTGTTTCTGGCGTAATTATTCGCCAACTCCCTTCATTCCCGTCATTATCAGACCTTAAGATCGTTCCATTATCTCCGACAACGAACAGAGTGTCGGTTGATGCGGAAGGGTCGCGGATATCCCGGAGGGTATTGGTTGTGCCGGAAGTGATTAGGGCCACATCAGAAACCCCTGTCAGAATCGCTTCATAGTCACCCGGTTGCCCTATTAAGCCGTTAGCGCCAACGATGATGTTTTCCGCGTCATAGATAGTTTCGTTCGTAAATTTATTAGGATAGAGCCAGCCATTGGTATTACTATAAAAAGAAAAATAGCCGTTTGAGCCGGCAAAAAACCTGCCATATACACTTACGCTGCACCAGCGAATCGTCTCGGTTGTGCCAATATCAATTACCGACCAGGTGTCCCCAGCATTATTCGAATAATAGGCCACCCCATTATCCCCAACGATTAAAAGCACCTGAGGGTCGGATTCGGAGATGCCGCTGATTCTCCATAACGTTGGCAAGGTTGAAGTCGTGGTGCTGGTTGTTGTTGTGCTCGTTGTCGTTGTGGTTGCTGTTGAAGTTGTAGTGGTGCTGGTTGTCGTCGTACTAGCAGTAGTAGTGGTTGTAGGACTCGCTGTTTCCTCTACCGGTTGATTAAGCACAGCCGCGCCAATCCCCACCGCAGCAACCCCCACCATCACCTGCTGCCCGAGCGGGGCAGTCTTCAGCCAACCACAGCTGGTGAGAGAAAAAACAGCGACAATGCTTATCAGCAAAAGAATAAAGACCCGATTTTTCATAAATAAATGTGTCCGGCCATACTAAACCCGGGAGTAAGCAGGTTGGGGTCTAAGACAATATGGAGAATACCTTGTCCGAACAACCCGATCTCTACGGATATTCCCAAAGCTTGACCATTTATCAGCTCAGAAAGCAACATATCTTGCAAAATGAATTCTGCCACTCCGATCAGTCCATAATTTGTATTGGAAACACTACTCCCGGCTCCACTAGCCAGGTTAAGCTGGCCACCAACCTGGGGTGCCACACTTAGACGTCCGAAAGGAAGATCAATGATCTTCAGATGAAGACGGGCCTTTATGTCGGCGACACTCTCTCCAGCTCCCGACATTATCAGTTGTCCTCCGATCGAGTGGGCCCAGCAAACAACACTGAGCCCATCCAGGTGACCAACGATTGCTCCATAACCAATCTGAAAACTTTTTTGCCACGATACATCAGTCCGATCAGTGACCTGCTTAGGAGTAGGTGCCGGTAAAAGAACAGAAGTAGACTCAGACTCTTCAATCAGATTGTTTTCATCAGCCTGAATATCTGTATTAATTACTCCGATCTGAAGATTAATAAGTTCGCGATTCGAAGCATTATAAAAAACAGTCGAAGAGGCAACTAAATTTTGGCGCTGGTCGTAAGCTTGAACCTGCAGGTTTAATTGGTCGGCGCCAGCGGGCAAAGAAAAACTGACCTGGTAGTTACCCCGGCTATCGCTGGTTGTTTCGCCCAAAGTGATATCGCCGGTTAGACTTTTGTCCATTGCCAAAATCCTTATGCCACTAACCCCTACGTAATTAGAGCTAGTAATAACGCCATTAACCAGGCAGGTCTCGTTAGCCTTTGAAACAGAAAAAGCACTCAAAAGCAGACTAACTACGATTAAGCAAAATACAGGACTTCTTTTCATAATACAGTCATTTTAAAATAGAGCAAGAGCGAAAGCAAGTGAAACGGGGACTTGTCTCCCCCTTAAGTCAACTGATTAACGCTAATTTCTTAGTTCTTGACCAGCTCTTTATCTCGGCTTCGCGTTTAGTCGCCTCACTCCGATTCTTACAAACTTCGTGATAACGGATTCTTTTCCCCGGATTAGCCCTGGTATAACGTCCCCCCTCCCCTGCTTTATGTTGCTTTAACCTTCGCTTAAGATCGGTGGTAATTCCAGTATAAAGAGATTTATTGGAACATTCGAGGATGTAGACGAAATAGGACATGATGAGATTATACAATGCCAGCAGGGTCAGGGTAAGACATTTTTGATTTTGCTACCCAATGCTATCCATTAGCCTCCTTTGAAATACAATTAGCATGGTATAATATAACAAAACACGGGGAAGAAGGAGGGAAAGAGGCATGACAGAGGGGAAGAGACGAATGGAAATATTACTAGAAGAGATCAGAAGTGATGTTAAATTGACGCTGGAAGGTCATGATGTTTTACGTTCAGAATTGAAGCAAGCGATAACTGAAAGCCAAAGTGTGTTGCGTTCTGAAATGAGACAGATGGGACAGAGCTTGAAGAATGAAATCAAAGTTACCGGCATGGCAATTATTGAAAAGCTTGATGAACATATCAAACAACCAGCTCACGCTTAATTTAATTAACCATTTTGGGCCGCAACGATCGCTCCTTTGGAGATAAAATCGCACCAATTAGGGATTTAGAGAAAGTTCGCACCGATAGGAAATCTGCGAGCCCTTCTTCTTTTCGAACTTTTGTGCTGATTCTGCCTAACACCATTCACCGCTGCAAAACTCATTTTCTGAGACTAAAAAAATGAAAAAATATTTATTGTCTCGGAACCCCGCCCCGGCACGAATAATTATATGATACCCATTCTGACTTTATGCTTTTTGCACAGTTTTTTAGCCTTTTTTGTAAGTTGCGCTTGAAATTCTTTAGGTGGGGCCCAAAATATTCTATATAAACTCTTATATTTTGCTAGTAGATCGGGAAAATGTTTTTCCAGAATCCCATAATAGTATCTCTTCCCCTCTCCAAAAAGGGTTAGTCCTCCAACGTGAACATAATCTGCGCCGTAGGCTTTGGCTGTTTTTATCATTTCACTTAGATTCTCTTCAGAGTCTGATAAAAATGGCAAAACAGGCAACAAGTTAACACCCACCAAAAAACCTTTTTTCTTGCATTGCTTAACAACGTTCAGTCTATCTTTAGGTGAAGGAGCGCCAGGCTCAAAAATCTTTGCCAATTTATTATTAAGAGTTGAAAAGGAAAATGAGATTATTGTCCCTCTACCTAATTTCGATCTTAAATCTCTCGGCAAAATCGCATTTTCATCAATTTGTTTCAAAATATCTAAGTCTCTTAAGACCAGTGTTGATTTTGTGCCTATATGAACCGGAAATTTATGTTTCAAAACAATCTCTAAAAGATTTCTAGTCAACTTTGTCTGTTTTTCTAACGGGGGGTATGCTTCCTGTGAGGCAAAATAAATGATCCCATACTGATTTTTCTTCACCCTTCTTAAAAGTGCTTTCTCCAAAAGCTCAGGAGCATTTTCCTTGATTGTCAGTTTTTTATTAAGTTGGGTTGAATATTTCCCAGAACGAGAGTAACAATATGCGCAATTGAAAGGACAGCCCAGATAGGGGTTTATGGAGTATTCGTTTAGAAACCAGCTATCTCGTTTCTTCTGTTTGTTGCATAATCTGACGCATTCCGGCCACCGATTCTGATTCATTCCGGCCGGCCATTCTGATTCATTCCGGCCACCCATTCTGATGATTCCGGCCACCCCCAGCGTCCCCTACTGTGGATAAGTTATAAGCACAATTAAGCCA
>JBDRIF010000040.1:0-27573 GCA_043816125.1 bacterium | reverse complement strand
GCGTAATAGAGGGTGGTCGTTGAATCTAACCCACCGGACAATAAAACAATTGCTTTTTTGGACATCTGTGCAATTTTAGCAGTTTTTTTACGATATATATATAAGAGAGGAGTAAGCATGACTTCCGTTTGCGATGTTAGTGCAAAATACGATTTAGGTAGTGCCACTGGGATTCCGCAAGAATGTCAAACCAGCAGTGCTGATTATTTAACCATTCTATTCTCAGCACTCGAAGATTCTGATTCCGATCAAAGATTTTCGGCAGTAAAAAGACTAAGTAAATTCCGATTTCGCCCAACCCCCGCACAAAAAGACCAGCTAGTCAGTTTATTGTCCAGAGAAGAAGATCGCGATGTGCTTTATGAATTATTTGATCTAATGCGCAAACTTGAAGTACGCGAAGCCTTGCCGCAATTAATCGAAAAGTTGGAAACATTTGGCAACGATACCACTCTCCTTGGCACAATTACATTACTAGCAGATCGCTTAGCCATCCCGTTTTTATTGAAAGCCTTTGCTGATAATCCAAGCAAAGATGTCGCAATTTTGCTTATGACTCTGGGCAAAGCTGAACCTTATTTCAACAATTATGCACGAAAAGACCTTGAAGCCTTTGCCGCCCCAGATGAATACATGGCCTATACTCAACCAGAATGGGTCAGAGTATTCGGTTTTGACAGCATTCAAGTAGGCTCTTTTGTTCGACAAGACCCGCATATGACAAATGGCGATGACACGATCCCAATGCCCGCCCCTTCCCAAGGCAAACCATTTCTAACCACAATGGTGCCAACCCCTGAATCAAGGATCAAGCCAAGAGCCGAAAAATGTTTAAAGTTATTATTGGAAACCTTTTCGGCAAACCATGACTCCCAAATAGTCCCCTTTGTGCTGGAGCTGGCCCGCGCAACTCACAATCCGATACCGATAAGCCAATTATTAACTACGCTTAAAAGTTGCGCCAGGGCAGGATCCTTTCCATTACTAACTGAACAGTTACAGGCTGATAACAGCAAAGACGCGTCATTCTTGATATTAGACTACTTTGCTCACGTATTAAAAACCGGTAGAACCACCCCTGAAATTCGGGAACAAATTATTGAAGCGATCACCTATTGCCAACAACACAGCTCTCAGCGAGAAGTTAGGGCAGCGGCAGAAAAGATTCAAAAGCTTAGATCCGAATTCCCATCAGAGGAGGATGGTAAATGACTGGTTTATTACGCACTCAAACACAGGCCCTTAGAGCTTCACGACGTCAAGCCCCAACCAGTGTCGCCGAGACAAAAATGACTATTCTTCAGTTCGGCCAGGGTGTTACGCTGGGCAGCGGTAAGGAACATGACGTAGTCATCCCGCAGTCTCTGGGCAATGAAAGCCTGCGGTTAACCTTAAAAGAGCGGGAACAAAATGGTGAGCGGCAATTTTTTCTTGAAATTATTGATAACGTCTTTGACAGAACTGAGAATATCCACCTGACCACCACAGGCAGTTTATGTGCTTTTCAGTCGATTGAATTGACCAGCAATCGAGTCCTCCTAATTTACTTTTTCAGTGTCGTGGAAAACAGCCGGCCCCTTCCCTCTTTTCAACCACCATTCCAAATCATGGACACTGATATTGCAGCTATTTTGGCCCATCGAGCCCGGTATCTGGCCGAAAATGACTCCATCATTGCTGGCGATCTCAAAAGGCCCCTGGCTGAGCGCAGTCCTGCTCTCCGGGGAATAAGACACCTAGCTCAAACCATAAAAAATAGTATAAGAATAAAAGTCAGAGTATATGACGAGCCTGGCACAGCAAGCGATATGGCCTTAGCTGCCCACTTATTTTGCGTTCTTATCAGTGACCCGCTGGTCTTTGTTTTCGCTGCAGATCTAAGTAATGATCTTTTATTAAGCGTCCTCCTATCCGTGCTTCTCCCCCACTACTTAGCTCAAAAGATGATCCAAAAACTATACCCCAACCATTTCGAGGACTTCAATGATTAGTTCAATATTACCCCAATACGGTGCGCCCCCGGTAGAAAGGGGCCCAATCAGAAAACAGGTTATTACCTCGATGATTATCGGCCATATCAAAACCTACATGAAACGCCGAGACATGCCCCGCCAGCCTTTGATGCGGCAAATAATTGCCCTCGCCCGCCGGCTTAATCCTGATTTTGACTTCAACCTTTCAACTAACCCTTCAGAAAAACAACTGCGCAAATTAGTCCGGCAACTGAACATGGAAGTCCTGATCCCGCAAGGCCGGATAGTTATTATCCATTTTAAGGGACAAGCCACGTTTAGCCACTACCGCATCTGTCAGGAGACCTGGACAATCCTCCCCTATCTGGGTGGAATAATCCGGAACGCTGAAGTTGAGTTGGTCGAAGGAGATCAACTGGCGCGCCGAGGCTTTTGTTACCGACAATGGGGTTTTACAATCACCGAGAAACATGATCAAGGATTACGCGGTGATTATTCCGATTTATTGTCCGGAGAAAGAGAAGAAAACCCATTAGAGCACGCTTTGCATTCGTTGCTCAGAGAACAGCCGGGATCTATCAGGCAACTGGTCAAGCAAATGAACCACGACGGAACGTTTCACCATGAGAGACAACATGCCAAAGATTGGCTGTTTTGGGAACAAGTTAATCAACCGATGTACCTTCGGCCAGTCCAGGAGAGATACGAGACAACCCCGCCAGACAGCAATAATATGATGAGAGACTGCGAACAGTTTTGCGCCCTGATGGATCGTGAGGACTACTTTGAAGAATTCCACAGAGATATCTGCGAACTCTCCGCGTATCTCGGTGGCACAGTTGACCAGATCAAACATTATTTTGCAGCCAAGAAATATGATCTGGCCTTAATAACCGCTCTCAAGTTTATCACCGAGGGAATCAGTTTATTGCCAGAACAAGAAAGTGACGTCAGAAGAATGGGCGATCCAGAGTTAGCCCGTTTTCAAACGGCAAAGATGCTACAAAAGTCCTTTGCTCTGAAATATTCAGCTGAGCCCTTAAAAGAACTCAGTCAGGCGGTGGGAGATTGCTTGTGCCTGCCCGCCAATTTTTCCAAACAGGCTAACATAAGAAAAAGCGCAGAACAGGCTATGCTCTTACTGGAACAAATCCATTGGGAATTATTTTTTACAGATGAGGAAAGAAGCAGTTTTTTGCCGCCTAGTCGTCGACCTAAATCCAAATAATCTGCTCGCGTTCGGCACCAAAATAACCTAAGCAAAATTGAAATTTTAGCAAATTTACACCGAGAAATATATGATGAGAAATATTCCTGGATTAGCAACAATCGCAAGACTATGGCGAGCAGCCAAACCTACTCGAAAACAGTTCGATCTGGAAGCGGCCAGAACTGGTATGGACAAAACACTCACTACGTTAGGAGATACTGCCTGGTACTTAGCCCCTTATCTCAAACCAGATAGAATTAAACCTGGGGAACGCTCATTGCATATCGGTTCCGGACTTTCTTTTGTCCCCTTTGCAGAAGCAGCCCTGGGGCTTGAAGTTGTCGCAACAGAATGTCCTGCTGAATTAGACGGCCTCTTCCGGGTTAAAAGAGCCTTTTCACAGGCGGCAACCCCTGAGGGGCTTGATTTATCTCGGGCAAAAATCGTGGGCCTCGACTTGTTGGGTGGTCTAACGGAATTCCCTCCAAACCATTTCGATCATATCAATATTCAAAATGTACTTAACTTTTTGCCATTTATTCAAAGAGTTTATGCCCGCTATGGCATCCAGAATTTTGATCAATATGAAATTATTAAGATCGTTCTCATAATTAAAATCCTGTCTCGGCTGAAAACCGGCGGCACCATAACCTCGGGTGATGATTGGGGAGAAACGCATCTTTATCTTGGGGAATTATCATTTTACCTAAGCAACAAAGACCCAGAATATCGTCTTCATCATCTTGAGCATCCAGCTATAGCTGAGGCACTACAGGAAACTGGCTTGAGCCATTTACAGGCAACCATGATTTCTGAAGAAGGCGAAATCGAAACACCAACTGAGGTTGATCCATTTATTTGGTCAGGTGGAGCTATTTTTAGGATACAAAAAAATTAGATCCGAATAATCTGCCCCCGCCTACGGTTTACCCGCCGAAGGCGGGCGGGCAAGCTCTCTCCGCTTCTTAAATCCTGATTATTTGTCCGCGTTCCGCTCCGACAGAAACAAGAGAGATTCGAGCTTCGGCTAATTCGGCTAATTTATCCAGATATGTCTTAGCATTCTTCGGCAGATTTTTGTACTCGGTTACTTTGGTCGTATCTTCCTGCCAACCGGGCATCTCAATATAGACCGGCTTACATTCGGCCAGACGATGAATGTCGGTCGGAAAATCCTTGATCTGCTTCCCTTTATATTCATAAGCGACACAAACCTCGATCGTCTTTTGGTCATCCAAAACATCAAGCTTAGTTACAGCTAATTGAGAAAGGCTGTTGGTCTTGGTTGCGTGGCGCATAACGACACCGTCAAACCAGCCGCAGCGGCGCGGTCGGCCGGTGGTGGCACCATATTCGCCCCCTTTTTCTCTTAATTCTTCCTGAAGTTTACCCTCGATCTCAGTTGGAAAAGGGCCGCTGCCAACACGAGTAACATAAGCTTTGACGACTCCGATAACTTCATCAATATATTTTGGCCCGATCCCCGCGCCGACACAAGCCCCGCCGGAAACTGGGTTTGAGGAGGTCACAAATGGGTATGTCCCCTGGTCGACATCGAGCATCGTCCCTTGCGCCCCTTCGAGCAGAACATTCTTTTTCGCTTTGATCGCCTCCCAAACCAACGCAGTAGATTCTTCAACCACATACGGCTTTAAAGCATGAGCATAACCGGTAAAATCAGCCAGAATCTGCTCAAGATTTAGCCGTTTATCCTGTTTGTAAAAATTATTGAGCTGAAAAGATTTTTCTTCGACATTCCAGGCTAATTTTTCGCGAAATACTTTATCATTATATAAATCCGAAAAGCGGATTCCGCGGCGATTATACTTATCAACGTAACATGGCCCGATCCCTCTCGAAGTTGTCCCAATCCGCCCGGCTTCCAGTTTTTGTTCCTGCGCCTGGTCGAGGTATCGATGGTATGGGAAAATTACGTGGGCTTGGGAAGAGATCTTGAGGTTATCAACCGAAAAACCCTGGCTCTTTAAGGTCTCGATCTCTTGGATTAGAACGGCAGGATCAACAACAACACCATTACCGATGACACACAGAACATTATTATAAAAGATGCCTGAAGGAATTAGGTGTAATTTGAAGGTTTTATCTTTGATAACAACTGTATGCCCCGCGTTATTTCCACCTTGATAACGGACAACCATATCCATATCGCGGGATAAGAGATCTGTTATTTTTCCTTTACCCTCATCGCCCCATTGAGTCCCGACTATTACTGTGACTGACATTTAATATGCAACTCCTTTAATTGTTTTTCATCCACCACATCCGGCGCGCCGGTTAGCGGACACAAAGCAGATTGAGTTTTCGGGAAGGCAATTACATCGCGGATAGATTCCATCCCTGCAAGAATAGCGACAAATCGGTCTAAGCCCAAAGCAATGCCACCATGTGGCGGCGCCCCATATTCCAAAGCATCCAGCAAGAAACCAAAACGTCTCTTGGCTTCATCTTCGGCAAAACCAAGAATCTTAAAAACCTGACGCTGCGTGTCCATTCTGTGGATTCTGATTGAGCCGCCGCCAATTTCTGTCCCATTTAAAACAAAATCGTAAGCCTGGGCGCGAATTGCCCCTGGATCTTTAGCAAACTTTTCTTCTAATTCGTCCCAGTTTCCATGAGGCGCTGTAAATGGATGGTGGTTAGAAGACCATCTTTTATCCGTCTCACTGAATTCAAATAAAGGGAAATCAGTAACCCAAACAAAATTCAACTGCTTGTCATCAATCAAACCCATTTTCTTACCCAAATGATTTCTAATCTCGCCTAAAACCTGGTTAGCAGTTTTAAAAGTATCGGCAGCAAAGAAAATCACATCTCCGGTTTCACCTTTCAACTGTTTGACAATCTCATTCACTTCTTCGGGTTTGAAGAATTTAACAATTGGCGACTTTAACCCTTCTTCGGTAATCGCGATCCAGGCCAATCCCTTGGCCCCTAGCTGTTTAGCCATCCCTTCAAGTTTGTCTAGCTCTGCACGAGAGAAACTAGCCCCACCCTTCACATTCATCGCTTTAACAATGCCGCCTTTATCAACAGTCTGACGAAAGACTTTAAAATCAACTGAACGGCAAATTTCAGAGATATCGACTAACTCCAAACCGAACCGGGTGTCGGGCTTGTCGGTCCCATATTTACTCATCGCCTCGGACCAGCTTAAACGAGGAAAAGGAGCCTTAACCGGCCGGCCAACCTTTTTCATGGTGTGGAGAACAATTTTTTCAATTAAATCAATAATGTCTTTTTCCGAACAAAAAGACATTTCAATATCAACTTGAGTAAATTCCGGCTGGCGATCGGCTCTTAAATCTTCGTCCCGAAAACAGCGGACGATCTGATAATACTTTTCCAGTCCGCCAACCATGCACAACTGCTTAAACAACTGCGGTGATTGAGGCAAGGCGTAAAACTTTCCTGGATTAACACGACTCGGGACCAAGAAATCACGCGCCCCTTCCGGTGTCGATTTGGTCAAGAAGGGTGTTTCAATATTTAAAAAGCCCTCTTCATCAAGACAATCGGCCATGGCTTTGGAAATCTTGTGGCGAAAAATCAAGTTATCACGCATCTTATCTTTACGTAGATCGAGATAGCGATATTTTAAGCGGATATTTTCATCCGGCTCATTGGTCGGGTCGGCAATTTCGATTGGTGGCGTCTTGGAGGTATTTAAAACTTCAACTGACGCGACTTGGACTTCAACCTCGCCGGTCGGAATTCTTTTATTTACAGCCTCGGGAGCACGAGCAACAACCTTCCCCTTAACAGAAATAACAAATTCACTGCGCAGTCTCTCCGCTTGCTTGTGCAGCTCTTTGTTATCAACATCAAAAACAATCTGGGCAAAGCCGGATCGATCGCGCAGGTCAATAAAAATTAAACCGCCATGATCGCGACGCCGATGGACCCAGCCGGCCAGAGTGACCTCTTGACCAACCAGTTTTCTGCTTAATTCTGCGCAGTTTTTATCTCGGTACATATTTAAGAATTATATCATATTGCGCTTCAGAGTGAAATTTTTTAGATAATGGAGCGATAAAACCATATGAGAATTCGCTGGAATCCGGCCGCGATACGTTACGCGGCCAGAGAACGTCTGTGGCACGACCCCAGATTATTTGCCGCTGAAACAACAACCGAACCGGTGAGACATTCGGATCTGCCCAGCCAGTATTTAAAAGACCTGGCCAGGAAGATCGATCTTGAAGAAAGAGTCTTATACCGCGATCCGATAATTGGCCGGATCATTACCTTGCTGGAAAAAAGAAAAGAGAATTCTCCGGTCCTGATCGGTGAAGCGGGGGTCGGCAAGACAGCGATCGCCGAAGAGCTGGCCCGGCGCATCTGGGCCGGCAATCTGGAGGTCAAAGATTCGGTCGGTAGAGTCCGCTTTGACCGGAATACACGCATCATCGAGCTTGACCTGGGAGGGCTCCAATCACTGCGCGCTAATCCGCCGGCGCTTGACGCGGAGATCAAGGCCATCACCGATTTCATTGAACAGGAAGAAAGAGAAGGGAATAAGATCGTCCTCTGGATCGATGAGATCCATTTATTGCCGGGCGAGTTCTCCCGTCTTGACCAGTACCTGAAAGCCCCGACCGGACGGGGGACCCTGCAAATTATCGGCGCCACCACCGAAGCGGAATACCGGCAGACTTTTGAAAGAGATCCGGCCCTGGCCAGACGCTTCCCCTCTATCATGGTCACAGCCTTAACTATCCCGGAAACAACTCAACTGCTGCGCAGTATCTACACCTATTACGAACAGGTTCACAATGTCAGGCTTCAAGACTCCAGACTTATTGAAGAGGTTGTTCAACTGGCAGAAAGGTATTTAAGAGACCGTGTCCTGCCCGGTTCGGCCATCACCCTATTGGACCATGCTCTGGCCGCTGTCGCCAAACGACAGGAACTCCTGGCCAATGAACTGACCGGCGCCAAAAAAATACTGGGCGCCCTGCTGGAAGATTATCGGCGGGGACAAGGATCCCCCGAGCTGGAGCAAGAAATTGATGTTCAGGTAGCCAGAGTCTTACGTCTCCATGACGCGCTCGGCGAAGAGGTGGCGCAAACACAAAAAATCGTTACCAAACAAGATCTCCTCGGCACCCTATCCGAAATCAGCCGGCGCGATTTGGACAGTCTGCACGATGGCAACGGACGAGAGGCACTGGCTGCCCTGCCCGATCAACTAAAAGCCGGGGTAATTGGCCAGGATCCGGCAATTGATGCAATTTGCCGGCATATTGTCCGGGCTAAAACCGGTTTGAAAGAACCGAAAAAACCGGTCTGCAGTGTCTTACTGCTCGGCCCAACCGGCGTAGGAAAAACCGAAATCGCCCGGCAGCTGGCCAGCCTTCTTTTTGGTTCGGAAACAGCCATGCTCCGTTACGACATGAGCGAGTTCCGGGAACGGCACACTGTTTCCCGTCTGCTCGGCTCGCCGCCCGGTTATGTCGGCTCTTCAGAAGGGGGAGACCTGGTCAACAAAGTCAGGAAAAGTCCGGAACAATTAATCCTGTTCGACGAAATTGAAAAAGCCCACCCTGATGTCCATATGACACTGCTGGGTATTTTAGATGACGGAGTGGCCACCAGCCGCACCGGGGCCAGGGCCCATTTTGACCGGTCCATCATCATTATGACCAGCAATGCCCGGCAGGAAGACTTGGGCAGATTTCACTTTCCACCGGAGTTTCTGAATCGTTTGGATGAAATTATCACCTGCAACTCTCTTTCCGCTGATGAACTGCGGCCAATTGCCAGACTGCGCTTGCAGGAATTAACTGAACGGATGGCTGACCAGGGTTTTGTTTTGGAGTGGACAGAAACAGCCGAGAAACTCCTGGCTGAACAAGGTTATAACGAGGCTTTTGGCGCCCGGCCGTTAAAAAGGGTCATCAGCAGACAGATTGAAACAGCCTTAAGCCAGGAAATTCTGGCGCATGATCCAAAAGAATTAGCTGATCACGAAAAGCTGAAATTTACTCTCAGCACAGCTGACGGACAATTCACGATTGAAACAACAAAAGTAGAAATACCTGAACCTCTAAAACCAACTTTAAACCCGCAGACAACAACCCTGCTTACCGCGGTTCAATTAACAACAGACAGAATAATTGTGGAAGAAGTGGATGAACTCCTAGGCACAAGCCAACTGCCTGCCGAATTTGCCGTGGAAATAGTTGGGCCGGAAATGTTCACCATGAGCAATCTGAACCCCTGGACAGTTGACCCCGCCCTGCCGGAGATAAAGCAAGCCTTGGCTGTTTACGCGGCCAAGTTTGGTGTGGCTGAAACAACGCTCACTACCGCCCAAACCTGGCTTGATACTTGCGTCAGCCACGGTGTCAGGGATAACCTGGACAGCCTTTTAAAAAGAAATTATGGCCATTCGCTCGGCGCTTTTCTCGGCAACCGGCCGGGGACAAACGGCGGCCCGGAAAAATTGAGAACAATTATAGAAGAGGCTGCAGGCCGGCAGGTCCAAGTCCAGTTTGGCCAGGAAAACGATGAGACACTTGTTATTTTTGTCAGCAACCAGAGCCGGCTGGGCGCCAGAGACAAATTGGCTATGGACACAATGCTGGAAGCGGAATTTAACGGCGAAACAGCGGCAATGGAATTCTACCAGGCCAGCCTGGCCAGAGGGATTGAACTGGATCCTGACCTGGTTCTGGTTATGGCCCAAATCAGAAGTCTCGGTTTGCGGATGTTTTGCCAAAGAACCGAGGGACAGACCGGTTATATATTAAAGATCCCGGCCCCCAGAGTTCGGCAAGAGGGGAATCGCGTGTCAATCTTTGACAACAACGCTGAAAATCCCACCGGACTCGTTGAAGCACAAGCAGCGTTAAATTCTTTTTTGCCGCCATTCCGCCGCCACCCGGAAAGACGGGAACTTGTTTTTGACTGGCTGGCAGCCATGGTCCAAACCGCAAAAAAAATCAACGCGCTTCAAAGCCCCGAAGATTTAAGGAACCGCGGCGTGCGTATCAGCTGGGAAATATCAGAAGATGGGAAATTGCGGGTCGCGGTTGAATGGCCGGGTGAACGCCCCTTAGCCCTGAATTACCTTCTCCGCGCGCCAGAGTCGCCGGAAGCCCTGGTCAGTATCTGGGAAAGAGACGAAGAAAACATCAGCCTAACCGACTTGATCCTGCTCCGGTCGCTGGCAGAAAATAAATTTCGTTTCGCCGTACACAACAACGGAGACACCAGTACCAGTTTTGTTCTCACCTGCTCGTTAGGCCAAAAAGGCGACCCGGAAAAACTGGCCGCAGCGCTAGCAAATATAAACATTGACGTTCCTCAAGAAGACAGAGCACTCCTTTACCAAATATTATGCGGCAGGCAAACTCCCCCGGAGGCTGAACAATTAATTCTCGCGACATTGGACCAGGTGCAATCAACATTAAGAAGAATGGGTAACGACCCGCGTTATCATGATCGGGAAATAGACAGTCTGCTCCGGGCTCTGCTGGAAATTGCCGTTCCCCAGGGACAAATCGAACCAGTTGCCAACTGGATAAGAGGGTTTTCACCCGGTAGTAATAGTGTGAAACAGCAAATTATCACCCGGCTGGAAGAGAGAGAAACTTAAGGAGGTAACAATATGTGTGAACGAGCCAGACTAATGATTTACGGAGCCTTTCGGAACATCAAGGACCGGCAGCAGCTGCAGCCGGTAGCTGTGGCCAACACCACTTTTGCCTGCAAGTTTGTCCAAAAACTAAGGCTGGATCCCAGATTCCGGGGAATTAATGTCAATGCCCATTGGGTAGAAGAAGCTTCGGCCAGAGTAATTGATCAGTTTTCCTTGTTGATTAAACAAGGAAGTTTTGACCGGACTGCTTTTGAAACCACCTTGGCCGAAGAAATCTTACGAACCCAGATGCCGATGCATTCCTCAAGTATCCCTTTAGCCAATGTCCTTGATTTGGTAAAGGCCGCCCAAATTGACGGAACAAGAAATCTTGGCCAATGGCTTAATGACTGGAGCAAAGCAGAAGGGACACAATTTATTACGCTTACTGACCAACAACAACAGGAAAGAGGGAAAGCGGCAACTGATCCGGCGCTAGACGAGGAGCTGGCCGCCCAAAGAGCGGCGATTGGTATTACGGACAAGGATTTATGCGGTTAAGGAGTAATTAATGCAACCTGGTGCAATAAAACAACCGATTGGAAATTATTTAGCTGGTAAAAAAATTTTACCGGCCAAACGTTTTGAGCTATATCAGCTATCCAGCCGGTTTAGCCGCCGGCTTAGCCGGGCCTGTCTGGAAGCAGGATTTTATCTTTCGCCGGAAAGGATTCACAAGTTTACCATGAATTATTTAATTCAAATTCTGGAACGCCGGACAAGGCTTACTTCGGATGAAACAGGCTCTGCTTTTTGCGCGCAGTTAAGGAGCCAGGTCTTAAATGAACGTCAGGATTTTACAGAAGAAAGAATCATTGCTCTGGTTAGGGAGAGCGGATTTGCCGCCGGATTGTTTGACTGGATAGCTATAAACAACGCCGCGCCGGTTGATCTCGCGGCCGAAGGGACTGTGTTATCAGCCAGCGGAGAGAGAGCCAGAGCTGTTTTATATTTTCGGGCAGCTGTTGCCAGATTTGATGCTCAAGCGTTATCCTTACGCGACTATCTGACCGCTTTAAGAGCACTGTGCCTGCACGAACCAACAAATGCAGAATGGACTGAACGGCTGGCACGCCAGGAAACAGCCCTGACACCAATCGCCGAATCTACCCCTCCCCCTGATCTGGACTCCGGATTGTGGCAGGAGATCAGGACAATTGCCTTTGGTCTTTTGGCTGACATTAAATACGATGAATGGGATAAGTACGGCTTAGCCGCCAGCTTTGTGGCGGCCAGGCTGGCTGAACCGGAAAACAAAGATCAAATAAAAAGCTTACTGCGTCGAAAATTCAGTGGGCACAACAGCAACAGTCCGGAAATGCGGGCCGCGCTTGACACTTTTCTGCTTCACATGACGCCCGAAGATTTTGCGGAAATAATTCAGGGGCTGGAGCACGGAGATCGCAACCTGGATCTCCCTCTGGTTTGCACTCTGGTTGAAAAGACTGATTATCGCGCGGCCATTCCTTTGCTGGCCATTCCTGATTATATTGACAAAGCAAGTAATTTAGTCAGGCAAACTCTATTGGCTCTCTTATGCAGGGAGGATTTAGCCTTTCTAACAACTTTGCTCAGCAGTGATAAGAGCGGCCTGGTAGACCTGGCCATAGCCGGCTGGCAAAAAGTAGCGACAGCAGATGACCTGCCGCCGCTCCGGCAAAAACTGGCAAACGCCCAAAAGAGAGAAGCCGAAGCAATCATTCAAATTCTTGCCGCCATTGGAACTCATGACGACGTCAATTTACTTCGGCCTTGTCTCCAAAAGAGCGAAAATGTAGCCGCAGCCGCTGCCGAGGCGATCAGCCGGTTAGCGGAACCAGTTGATCAACCATTACTGCGGCAAATGGCAGCTGACCATATGTTTGGCAAGGTACGGGTCGAGGCCCTGGAAGCGCTGGACAGGCTGGAAGATCCGGAAACTCTAAGCCTCTGCCGGGCGTCCTTACAACGAACAGATCAGTATTCAAATGAATCGAGTCTGACAAAAGCTATTATCAGAAAACTCGACCCTCCTCCGAAAAAAGCCTTAGCTGACCCGGAAACCACCTTTGCTAAATTGCTCGACCAGAATCATGGCGCTGGCGCCGAGTGCGAGAGGGCTGTTACAGAAGAAGACATCCTGACTGACCGCTTTAATTTAAGGAGACTGCTTTTTGTCCTCGATCAATCCGTTGTGGAGACAGCGCTGAACATCCTGCAAAAATTTAAACCTGATAATTGCCTGGCCGACCTGGTTGAAGCATATCGCCACTCCTTGCGTTGGACAGCAAGCGACTCCCGGTTAAGACGGCAATTCACCTCAATCATCCAGGAATTAGCTGGACCAGAAGACCGGCCTGTGATCGAAAAAATGATCAGTCCGGACGAGCAGCCAGAAATCTATAATCTGGGATGCAAACTTGTAGTTCAGGTTAAAGCCTGGCAGTTTATAGATAAAGTCCGGGTGCTGGCTGCCCAAGGGAGTGTACCGGCCAAAAAAGCCCTGCTGGCCTTTGTTGCGGAGACCAGGAATTGGGCTGGCGCCTGCCAGTATCTGACCGAAGAAGACCGTAGCGTACAACAAGAGACACAAGAAGCTTTAGCCGCTGCAGTTACCATCGAACATTTGCCGCAATTAAGGGAAATGATCCAGAACAATGACCAGAACCTGCGTCGGGCAGGCCTCCTCGCCCTGCAAAAGTTATTGGTCCCTCCCCCGGCCGAGACAACTCTTCAGCCGGCGACAGAACCGGTCCCCCGCGTCAATCTGGGCCGCAAGCTGGCTCTCCAGCCGACAACAGTTGAGGGGATGAAAACAGAAATAATCAGGCTGTTACAGGAGCCGAGGGTGAATCTGACGCTGAAACTGATGCGCCTGGCACAAGATATCCAATTGGAAATCCCGGAACAAGTTATTAGTTATTTATTCGACCTGGCCCGCGGTTATTCAGACGATTTTTATCTGGCAGTCTGCCAACTGGCAGTTTATGCCAATAATCAGGAAGTGCTGGAGGGAGTCTGGTCGCGGGCGCCGAAAGACCGCCCAAATTTATATTTCCACGGCTCACTCAATCATTTAAGCAGTCCAAAAGATCTGCCTGCCGCCAGAAGGACGATCAAACAGGCAAAATCAGTCCCGAACCAGGCGGTCAGGATAATTGCCGCTCACGGCTCCTGGCAAAAAGACCTGGCCGGGCTGGAAAAACTCGCCCGGGACAAAAGCAAAGGCGATGTTTTCCGTAGAAGATTTGTCTGGGAAAACATTGTTGAGTTTAAAGCAACCCAATTGGCCGACGAGCGGGACGCGGCGGAAATCGAGCGGCTGCTGACGCATCATAATATTTATTATCGTCAGGCCGCCATCATTGCCGCCACCAGATTGGGACTGGTCGAACTCCTGCCGATAATCAGAGCCAGATTGGATGACAATTTTACCCTGACCAGTTCGGCAACAATACAATTTTTGCGCCGCCATGGGAGACGGGACAATGTTTTTAGCACAATCGAAACAAAGCTGGGCCACAGCATTGAGGGGGTTGAAGAAGCTTGGCTGGCTTTTGTTTCTCCGGAAGATTTACCCGGATTGCGGCCATGGACCAAAACAGGCCAAAACAGTTACTACGCGCTAAGGATTAATGCGGCTTGTGCTGCTTACGCTAAATTTGGCTATACCGAGGCGTTAGAAGATATTAAGTACTGGGCAATAAAAATCAAGTCACCGCAAACAATCGCTGCCCTGGCCAAACTCGGAACAACCGCGGACAAGGCTTCTTTTATTCAATGTCTTGAGCAAGATAAATACAGCTCTTTTCCCGCGGAAACCGAAAACGCAATAACCCAACTTCTGCTTGCCTGGTGGGAACCGACAGATGAAACGCCTTATTGTTCCGCTATCATGGATTCGTCGTCTCAACCAATGCGCCGGGTTTACGCCAAAGTCCTGGCAGCTAAGTCTCCGGAAAATGCTTGTCAGATGGCCAGGCAGGAATTGGAAAAAAGTTTAACCCCCTCCGGCTATGTAATTGGGGGCTATGTAATTGGGGGAAGAAACACCAATCAAATGCTTGAATTACTAGGATACACCGGCGGAGAAGCAGATTTACCGATAGTTTTCAGTCAGTTAACGCATCCTCACCATGAAACGAGAAACGCGGCGGCTCCTGCTTTCACGCAAATTATCAACCGACTGAAAGGCAGGGCTTAAGATTCCTGCTCGCCGCTCATTTCCGGATCAACACACCGATATTCCTTATCCCCCTCATCGATCGTAATATAAACTTCCTGGGTAAAGTGAAGGTTCATAGCTTTACAACGGGGGCACTTGACTTCGACTCTGGCCGAACCGTCAATCTTTGCCAATAATCTGTTGCATCTTTCACAACGAAATTCTTTCATTTCCAGCTCCATTATAATGCCTCCTCTAGGGATTTAATGTCCAACGGAATTTCCTTTTGCTCTCCGGATGCCATAGATTTTAACACACCGCTCCCCTTTTGCAACTCCTGATCACCGATGATTAAGACCCTCTCTGCCTGCAATCTATCCGCAGTTTTTAATTGAGCCTTTAACGACTTACCCAGATAATCCATATCAGCGGCAATCCCTTTGACACGTAGTTGCGTAAGCAAGTCAAAAGCCTTTGTTTTCGCTTCCTCCCCCAACGCAGCAATATATAAAATAATTCTACCTTCATTTGTCATTTGACATTTGTCATTTAACATTAAGTCAACAACCCGTTCCAAACCGATAGCAAAACCGACAGCCGGGGTCGACTTTCCACCAAATTCCTCAACCAGGTTATCATAGCGGCCACCGCCGGAAACTGCGTTTTGAGCCCCGAGTTTTCCGGAAGTTATCTCAAAAGCGGTTTTTGAATAATAGTCTAATCCGCGAACCAGACGACGATTAACATTATATTTAACCTTTAAATTATTTAGTCCGCAAAGTACTCCATCAAAGTGAGTTTTACATTCGGGACACAAAGTATCTAATGATGAGGGAGCCCCTTCGATCAGCGACTGGCATTTACCTTCTTTACAGTCAAGAATCCGCAGAGGATTATTATCAAAACGGTTTTGACAATCCGGGCACATCTTTTTTACATTCGATGTAAAATATTCCTTCAGTTTTTTCCGAAAGTCCGGCTGGCATTGGGGACAACCGACACTGTTCAGGTTAACTTCCAGCTCCTTTACACCGACTTTCTCCAGGAGTTGAAGATTGAGTGTAATAACTTCAACATCAATTAGAGGATCATTGGAACCAAAAACCTCTACCCCAACTTGATGAAACTGGCGCTGTCTCCCCTTTTGCGGCCGTTCATAACGGAACATCGGGCCAATATAATAAAGTTTGGTCAACTGATCAGGGCCGATCAGATTATTCTCCAGGCCTGCCCGGACCACTGCAGCAGTTTCCTCCGGCCGAAGAACCAAACTGCGCCCCTTTTTGTCCTTAAACTCGTACATTTCTTTGCTCACAATATCAGTAGTTTTGCCTACTGCACGGGAAAAAAGCTCGGTCGATTCAAAGATTGGAGTCCGAATCTCTTGATAGTTATAAAGGGCAAAAGTTTTGCGGCAAACTGCTTCTATCGACTGCCAAAGAGGCGTTTCTGAGGGGAGAATGTCTTTTGTCCCGCGCGGCACCGAGTATTTCATGAACGGATTATAACATAAATGTTATAATGAAGACTATGAAGAAGGTTTTTATCACCGGACTTTCGGGTTGTGTTGGTCATTATATTTTTGACGAACTAAAAGACAATCCCGAACTCGAGTTGTACGCCTTAGTCCGTTCGCCGGAGAAACTTAAGTTTAACCCGTCAGATTATCCTAACCTGAAAATCATCATCGGCGACTTAAAAAACATTACCCGGCTCGCGGAAACAATCAAACAAATGGATTATGTTATCCATGCCGCGGCGCAATGGGGCGGGCATGAGGGCAACCTTGATTACAGCCTGGATCTCTTTCGTTTGCTCGATCCGGCACAATGTAAAAAGGTCATCTATTTCTCCACTGCCAGTATATTGGATAAGAACAACCAACCGATTCCGGAAGCCGAAACCTGCGGGACCCACTACATCAGGGGGAAATACTTATTTCATCGCGAACTACCCAAACTTCAAATCTTTCCGAACGTTACAACCTTGTTTTTAACCTGGGTTTTGGGCGGCGATAACAAACACCCCCTTCCCCACGCTACTGCTGGTTTAAAAGATATTAAAAAATGGTTATGGCTGATTCGCTGGTTTACAATTGATGCCAGTTTTCATTATATCCATGCAGCCGACATTGCCAAGATCGCGGCCTACCATCTCACCCATGATACAGAGAAAAATGAATATGTCCTGGGTAATCCGGTTATTAGTGCCAGTGAGTTCATTAAACAAGTTTGTGAATTCCATAAGAGGAAAGTTTATTTTCAGATTCCGATATCTTTGCCACTGGTCCAGTTATTAGCTAAAGTAACAGGCAAAGAATTACACTCCTGGGATCAATTTTGTTTTAAGAAGAGACATTTTATGCATCAGGCAGATAACGCCGGAAGTTTTGGCCTTAATTCAGCCCTAATCTCCGTATCGCAGATCTTAGGGGATATGTTATAATCTTTTTATGAAATGGCAAGGTGTTATTGAAGAATACAAGGATTTTCTCCCCGTTACCAACAAAACTCCCCGTGTAACATTTGGCGAAGGGAATACCCCCTTGCTCAAGGCCAATCATATATCCGAATTAACCGAGTGCGAAGTTTATCTTAAATTCGAAGGGGCCAACCCGACCGGTTCATTCAAAGACCGCGGTATGTGCATGGCTATTGCAAAAGCTGTTGAGGCCGGGAAAAAAGCAGTTATCTGCGCTTCGACAGGCAACACATCCGCTTCTGCTGCCGCATTCTCCGCCCGGGCCGGACTGGATTGTATAGTAGTTATTCCGAAAGGAAAGATTGCGTTAGGAAAACTTTCTCAAGCCATTATGCACGGGGCCAAAGTTTTCGAAGTTGACGGCAATTTTGACGAAGCTTTGGACCTGGTCAGAGAAATAGGCGAAAAATACCCCGTTGAGATTGTTAACTCAATCAATCCTTTTAGAATCGAAGGACAAAAAACTGGGGCGTTTGAGATCTGCAACCAGTTGGGGTTTGTGCCTGACTATCAGGCTATTCCAGTTGGCAACGCGGGAAACATAACTGCTTATTGGAAAGGTTATAAAGAATATAAAGCTGCCGGCAAGATCAATAAGTTACCCAAGATGATCGGCTTCCAAGCTGCCGGCTCTGCTCCAATTGTCGAAGGTCATCCGATCAAAAAGCCGGAAACTGTAGCAACTGCTATCAGAATCGGGAATCCTGCCTCCTGGAAACAAGCGGAGGCGGCTCGAGATGAATCGGGCGGTTCAATTTCTGCGGTAACTGATGAAGAAATCCTGGCAGCTTATAAACTAGTTGCTGCCAAAGAAGGGGTTTTCTGTGAACCGGCATCTGCTTCTTCTGTGGCTGGTCTTTTAAAACTATCTAAAGCCGGAAAAATCCCAGCTGGCTCAAAAGTTGTTTGCATTTTAACTGGCCATGGTTTAAAAGATCCAGATAATGCGATCAAGCAGGGAATAAAACCTACTCGGGTTGCTTGTAAAGCAGAAGAGATTGTTAAGAAGCTTGGATACTAGAATCCCAGGAATTCAGGTATGGCATCTCTAATCATATTGTAAATAGACGCCCCCAACTCATGACGCCGCTTCCACAAATTGTCAAATTCCTCAATATTTGTGGCATCGATAAACCTTTGGGCAAATTCCGCTCTGACGGCCTGGCTCAGCCACGGTCGCGGATGATAATGTTCTTGCTCTCTAAATTCCGGGTCCGCAGCGTGTCGTAAATATCGTGAACGGACATCTGTCCCCGGGTAAGGCCACAAAGGACGGAACGCCGCTTTGACAAATACCCGTTCATCAGTTAATTCTTCCATCCGTTGCATATCATCTAACATCCCGCATACTCTCTCCTTAGTCATAAAAGGGCTAACAATATACATCAAGTCAATCCGATAATGCCGGAAATCGCCCTCCCAAGGCGTCTCACAAACTTTTAATTCCTGAATAAGACGTCTGATCTTCTCCCCCTCCTGGTCCAATTGCTCCTGGCTTTTGGGACGTCTTCGACCACCAAGGTTTGAACCGATCTCCCTGGCAGTTTCCCAGTCTGTCGCGTCACGGCCAATAAAAAAGGAAATAAAACCATGCATGACCAGGCGCATGAGATACTCAAAAGCTTTGGGCTGCAGTAATAAAGACGGATCAAGATATGATGACTTGGGCATAACCACTTCTTCACCTTCATCCGCCCTGTCCAATATCCTTAAAAACCTTTCGACCTTGTGCGGCTCAAACGGATTAGAATTAATAAAATGCAGATCAGTCGCCTTGTCGGCATAAAGCCGATATATTTCTTTAAGAGCAGCAACTATCAATTCTTCAGAAAATCCCAGGCGGCCAGGATTCAAACTGCAAAAGCCACAAGCCTGACGGCAACCCCGCTCAGTCATTATCGAAACCCGCCCCGAAGGGGTAAAAACATATGGCACAGACTTAAAGTCCGGATACCGCCCCAGACCGCTCCCAGCCACATTTCCATTCTGATTAAGAAAATATAAGCCCCGAGTCCGAAGCAAATCAACATTTTCCAACTGCCCGTCATAAGTTGTTAACAATTCCGTCATCGGCTGGATATCGCCAACCACAACGGCATCAAGCCCATCAAGCCGCAAAGCAACCTCCACTGAATCCCAAACCCCATAATCGAGATTTTCTCTTTTGAAATGCGGTCCCCCGCCAACAATCAAAGCGTCGGGAAATAGTTCTTTAATCACAGCCGCCATCGGCTTTACTTTAAAATAATTATCTGTCATTACACTCAAACCAAAAACATAATGTACTCCAGGCTCCCAAACATCTGTAAGTTCGTTCATAAATGCGGTCTGGGCCTTAACATTTTCCGCCGTAAAGGGATAGATAGTTGTATTTTGGCTTGGTAAAAAACGGAAATCATGAACCCCGCCCTGGACAAAGGCGGAGCCAATTGTCTGAAAGGTTAGGCTGCCGCGTGTTGTTTCCATTACACTGCAATTACCACGGCCATTAAGATTGATCATGACCATTTTTATTTTAGGATGCACTCGCATTGTTATCTGTTATTTATCGCGTTTTCAGCAAGATAATTTCACTTTTAATCAAAGATAACATCTTGGGGCAAAACTTATTCACGCCGCTTGCAAGGCAGAAGCGATTGTTAAGAAGCTGGGGTATTAGTCCGATTTCGGCCTTGACAAACTTACTAGTTCGTACTACCATTTAAGCATCGATACCATAAAAGTAAGAATTGGAGGTAAGGAAATGGCAGAAGCTACCCTTTCAGCAAAATATCAGTTGGTCATCCCCAAAGAGATCAGGGAAGAAGCCGGTTTAAAAAGCGGAGAAAAGATAATCATTTTGACTAAAGACGGGGTCATCAGCCTGGTGCCCAAACATATTTTAAAAAATATGCGGGGTTTTCTTAAGGGGCTTGATACAAAGAATTATAGGGACGAAAAGGATCGTTTTTAATGATATTAGTCGACTCCTGCGGCTGGCTGGAATATTTCGCGGATGGGCCGCTGGCCGATAAATATTTTAAATATTTAAAAAATCCGCTCTCGGTCATTGTGCCGACAATCGTTGAATATGAGGTTTATAAAAAGGCAAAACGATCATTCTCTGAAGAAAAGGCCATCAGCGCGGCCGCCCAAATGCATTTTTGCCGAGTTGTCCCATTATCCGCCCATTTGGCCCTTTGGGCAGCTGATCTTAGCCTAACACACGATTTACCTATGGCCGACGCAATTATTTACGCTACCGCCCAGGCCGAAAAATGCCAGGTTGTCACTAGCGACGAGCATTTCAAAAACCTGCCAGAAGTCATTTTTATTAAATAAAGCCATGCCAAGCGTCTCCCTTATCTCCTGCCAAACCTACAACCAACCAGAAGTTGACCAAGCAATTCAATCACTAGGTCTGATAGATAAAATTGTTAAACCGGGCCAAAAAGTTCTGCTCAAAGTAAACATGTTAATGGGGGCGGCGCCGGAGCAGGCGATCACCACCCACCCTGCTATTGTCGCGGCTGTTATTAAAGAAGTTAAAAAAGCTGGCGGCATTCCGCTGGTCGGCGATAGTTCGGGAAATCCTCTGTCAGATTATATGCAGACCATGGCCCAGTGCGGGTTTGTCCAGGTTTGCCAAAAATATGGAGCCGGAGTCTTATCTTTTCAACAAGACGGTATTGTTGATGTTCCCAGCCCAAGCAATAACAAAAAGATTAAAACAATCAAGCTCGCCAAAGCTGTTTTAGATGTCGACGTCATCATTAACCTGCCCAAACTCAAAACGCACGGCTGGACATTGTACACTGGCGCGATAAAAAATCTCTTTGGCCTCGTCCCCGGCTTTTACAAGTCCCGTTATCATCTTTATGCCCCGCAACCATTTGAATTTGCTAAAACGCTGGTTGATATTCTGGAAATCACCAAACCGCAACTCCATATCTTGGACGCGGTTTATGGCATGGAAGGGGCCGGCCCGACAGCCGGCAAACCGAGAGCAATGGGAGTAATCGTTGCTTCAACCGATGCCGTTGCCCTCGATGCCGTCTGCTCAACTTTGATCGGGTATAAGCCTATGGATATTGATACAACCAAGATCGCGCATGACCGCGGCCTCGGTACGGGATTGTTAGAGAAGATCCACATTGAAGGGCCTGATCTATCGTCGTTCGTGATAAAAGACTGGCAACATTCGGCCAGTACTTATAACCTGACCAAGAATATCCCTCATTTCATTAACCTGATCCTTCAGCCTCTCTTGGCAAGATGGTTAAGAGTTGATCCTGTGGTTAATCAGGCTAAATGTACCAAGTGCCAAGTGTGCGTCAAGAGTTGCCCTGTTAAAACCATTCATAACAAAAACAAGAAAGTTATCATTGATCATTCCAAATGCATCATGTGCTACTGCTGTCATGAATTATGTAAGTATGAGGCGATCGATCTGAAACGGAGTTGGCTGGCCAGAAAAATGGGCATCTGAAATTCCTAAAGGCCCATAGGCCTATAGGCCTTTAGGTACTAGGATGATATAATTCCCCAATGCCTCAAAAAGACCTAATAATCGTCGCCAATAGTCCCGGAGAGCTATCTGCTTTAGTCAAACCAGTAGCCGAAGTCGCGTCCGAAACATTCAGAATCACCCTCCTCCTCACCCCCTGCCAATACACTAGCGGCAAAGAGAAAGAATATGTTCAAACCTTAAAAGGAATAACTCATTTTATTTCACAAGAAGGGTACAAGAATTGGATTCTACGCAACAAAAAACCAGATATTGAATTCTCCAAAGAGGGGATAGTCCTTTATCTCGGCGGCGACCTGGCTCATGCCATGTTGGTCGCCAAAAAAGCCGGTTATCCGGCTTACGCCTACGTCCAAGACTTCGTCAGCTGGAAAGGTTTCTACAAAAAGTTCTTTGTCCCGGACGAACATAGTCTCAAAAAACTGAAACTCAAAGATAAATATGAAATTGTCGGCAACCTAATGGTCGATTCTATCGCCGACTTACCTAAATGGACGCCAGAATCTAATGTCATCACTTTTATGCCCGGTAGCAGAGAGTGGCAAATCAAACATACCACTCCAATTTATGAACAAATAATGGCAGGTATCAGGGATCAGGTGCCAGGTATCAAGTTCCAATTGGTTAGTTCCCCCTTTCAGCCAGCGATCCCAATCGAAGGAGTTAAAACAATTTCATTTGAAGAAGCTCATAACTCGGAGTTAGTTATTACTATTCCCGGGACCAACACCGCCCGGATCGCCGCCCGAGGCATCCCGATGATCGTGGTCTTCCCGCTCGACAATCCGGATGTTATCCCCTTGGAAGGATTATTACACTACATAACATCAATCCCCTACTTCGGCTCAAAAATAAAACGGTATTTTGCTGAACTGATGAATAAACAGACTAAATTTTTTGCTCTCCCCAATATCAAAGCAGACAGAGAAGTTGTAGAAGAGATTCGGGGAAAAATAGATCCGAAGGAGATCGCGGATAAAGCCCTAGCCCTCTTAAAAGATCAAGAAAGACGAAAAGAAATATCTAAAGAAATGGTAGAAGCCTTAGGAAAACCTGGAGCAGCCCAGCAAATAATTCAACGTCTCAAATGATTAGCCGACCTCTTTCAATGTTGCAGCCTTAGTCGTCGTCACAGCTGTTCTGCCCAGATCCAGCACCACCGCCCCTTCCGTCTGATCAACTGCGGTGTAATGGATAACTTTTACATTCGCCCCCTTAGGAAAAGTCGAGGCCAAAAAAGCAATAACACCTCTGGCAATGCTTGGCGCCACAATATGATATTCAATCGCACGGGCAGATTTTTGCCTTAGAACAGCCGCCAGTTTTCTAGCCTGATTACAAAAACGCAAGCTTTCTGTCGACCCCTCATGGAAAGCAAAGGTCGTCCTCTTATATTTAACTTCAACCAAAGTTCCGCTGTTTCCTCTGAAACCGTCGGCCTCAGCTTCACCCATGGCTGTGCTCTCAACAATTTTCCCGCTGGTTAATACTCTTACTTTTAAGTAAGGAACATTGCGTTTTAGTCCTATTCCCAAACTAGTCAAACTATCGCTATCAGGAGAATGCTTGGCAATAAGACCAAGCCTAATGATTTCGTTGGCAACACCTGACAGTTCATATCCGGCCGGCACCTGCCCTTCATCATTCCTCATAAGTCTTGATAATAGTTTTTCAAGGCCTTTGATCTCACTTAACTGGCCAATGCCTCTCAATATCTGGACAGGACTGAATATCAGATCGGCATCAAGTGACCTTAGACTTTCTTCCGCGGCTCT
Organism: bacterium; assembly: GCA_043816125.1. Lineage (GTDB taxonomy): Bacteria > Margulisbacteria > WOR-1 > O2-12-FULL-45-9 > O2-12-FULL-45-9 > JBDRIF01. Next base: position 3,820 of record JBDRIF010000040.1, on the reverse strand, counting down.
AGTAATAGCAGACAACAAATCCATCCCCTCTCTGTGATCAAGGACAAATTCCATCCCAATCAGAGCTTCTTGATCAAATTGCTGAACAACAGATCTAAAACCGGGGCTTCTCTCTGCCATATCGCTAACCAGTTCAAACTCCTGCCAGGCAGTATTTGTCTCTGCGGTAATAATCTCCAGATGTCTCACCTGAACTGAATCCAATTCTTCTAATAACTGTTTAAGTACTTTTTCGATATCTGCATTTTTTGCCGGCTTCAAGACATTTTCCAGGCTCTTTAACCACATTGCTAGCGATGTGGCATCCTTATGAAAATCCATCCTCTCACTGCCAAAAATTGGCACTGCTAGGTTTAAGATATCCCCTCCATATTCGTTGGCATATTCGGCAATGTCGGCAAGATGCCCATTTACCCGTTCAATTAATTTCTCCACTGACCGAGAAACAGGTCGCATAAGCCTGAGCTCTAATTTCCCGACAAAACATGCCGGGTCCTCCATTGTCCAATTGAGGCCTGGGGGTAAACGGAGTAAAAACCGGTCAGAAACAACTCTATCACGAGATTGATTTTGACTTCGCAGTCTAGCATCACCTGAAGGGGGTTTTGATAACGCGTCATTTAAGTATCTTGCAATACGTTCTCGGAATCGAATATTATGAACGGGAACGGACGATAAAGATACGTTCATTTGAGATCCTCCTTGGGGATTCAGTTTCCTATATATATATCGACAATTTTGGCGGATAATTTCAAAATATTGTGCTAAAATTAGATTTCAAATGGTACTTTATAGCCGCCTCTTAAAATTCATCAGACCGTACATCCCCCAGTTCCTTGGGGCCAGTATCTGCACAGTTGCCGTAACAATGGCAACCCTAGGAATAGCCCCATTAGCCGGCTATATTTTTAAAGTTATCGAAGATAAAAACATTTTGATGCTCAACATCGCAGCCATAGGAATGATCGGTCTATTTTTTGCCAAAGGCCTGTTCATCTATGGCCAAGAATATTTATCATATTTTGTAGTCCATCGGGTAATTGTTGACTTACGAAACCACCTCTATGAACACTTGCAGGACATGTCATTGGATTTCTATTCAAAATGGAATACCGGTGAATTGGTCTCTCGAGTAATGGAAGACATTAAAAACCTGCAAATAACACTCTTCACCGGATTTGTCACCCTCCTCCCTCACACGCTCCTCTTACTCGGTTTAATTGGTTATATCTTTTGGTTAAATTGGAAATTAGCTTTGTTAACCTTCATTGCTTTCCCCTTGCTAATCCAGGTCATCCGAGTTTTTGCCGCAGAACTCAGATCAATCAGTGAAGGGGTGCAGCAAAAAGCCGCTGATATTACCTCTCACCTCCAGGAAACAATCTCTCAGATCAAAGTAGTAAAATCTTTCTCCATGGAAAAATCCGAGGTCAATAAATTTAAGAAAGAGACAGAAAAGTCTTTTCACATTAACATGAAAGCTGTCCAGATTTTGGCGACTCAAACCCCAGTCGTCGCTTTGCTGCAAACCACGGCGGTAGTCGGGATCATCTGGTTTGGCGGACGGGAGATTATCTCCGGCGTACTAACTTTGCCGCAACTTATCTCTTTTGCCACCGCCTTAGCAATTATGACCGACCCGGGAAACTCTTTAAGCAAGGGTTATGCTGTTATCCAACAGGGGATGGCCTCTGTTAAAAGAATTTTTGAAGTTGCCGACATTCAACCGACAATCAAAGATCTGCCAAACGCCAAAGAATTGCCGCGTCTCGAAGGTGAAGTGGAATTTAAAGATGTTACTTTTGGCTACGAAGAAGAAGAGGTCCTCAAAGATATCAATTTATCTGTTAAGCCGGGAGAACTTATCGCTCTGATCGGCCGAACCGGCTCAGGCAAGAGCACAATTATGAGCCTCCTCTTGCGCTTCTACGATCCCGACAAAGGAATTATTCTGGTTGACGGCAAAGATATCCGATCAGTAAAAGTCGACTCGTTAAGGAGACAGATGGCGGTAGTTCCGCAAGACGTAACATTGTTCCGCGGAACAATAAAAGAGAACATCGCTTATGGCCGCGCTGATGCCAGCGATGAAGAGATAATTGAAGCGGCCAAACTGGCTAACGCTCATCTCTTTATTGATAAGTTACCGGAAAAATATAACAATTTGGTCGGTGAACGGGGAGCCAATCTATCGGGAGGCGAACGCCAGCGAATCGCGATTGCCCGAGCTATTCTTCGTGATCCGAGAATCTTGATCTTGGACGAAGCAACCTCTTCTCTCGATGCGGAAACGGAGGCGCTGATCAAGGAGGCACTGGACAGATTAATGCAGGGACGAACAAGCTTTGTGATCGCCCACCGCTTATACACTGTCGAACATGCCGACCGGATCGTGGTGATCGATCAGGGGCGGATCGCCGAGCAAGGGACGCATCAGGAATTAATCGCCGAAAACGGGATATACAAACACTTATACGAAATCCAGTTTAAATCCTCACCCCCGGGTGGTAGGTCAACGGTAGGTGGTTGATAACCGCCCCCTCTCCATCCTTGATGGAGAGGGGGAAGATTTCTGTTTTTATGAAAAAGAAGAAAAGAAAATACTCAATGATGTTACGCTCAAGAGAACTAAGGAAGGAAATGACAGAGGCCGAGCAAGTGTTGTGGGAACATTTACGAAATCGCAAGTTATTTAATATGAAATTCCGCAGACAATATGTTTTTGAAAGATTTATTGTGGATTTCTATTGTGCAGAAAGACGCCTGGCTGTAGAATTGGATGGATCTATCCATAACAGCCCTGATCAGCATAGATACGATCTCATACGTCAGAAAGAATTAGAAAATAATGACATTGAAGTGCTTCGCTTTCGGAATACACAGATTCTAGATGATAAAAAATTAAACAAAGTGCTTCAGGCGATTAAAGAAAAACTCAACCCTTCTCCATCTTCGATGGAGAAGGGCGACAGAAACAAAGCATGCAATCAAGAAAAACCTGGGATGAGGATTAGAGCGAGATGAACCTATTTCTGAAAATATTAAGCGGTTTGTTTCGTTCGTTTTTCTGGTTGCCGGGGAATTTGCCGCTGATAAAGATCTGGTCGGGGGCCTGGCTGATGGCCCAGCCACTTAAGTGGTCAAAGACAAAGAAACAAGTTGCAAAGAACATAAATTTACTCATGCCCGATGTTAAAGCTAGCCCTTTGGCGGACAAACTATTAACCAATACAGTTTACGGGGTTTTTGAACTCCTTGGCCTCCCCCACTTTCGACCGAGTCATTGGAAAAGATCGATCAAACTCGACGGCTTGGAAAATGTCGGTCAAGCATTTGAAAACGGCCGCGGGGTGATCATCCTCACTATTCATGCCGGCAACTACGAACTTATCCCGATGGCACTGGCTCATAATGGTTTTAAAATGAACACAGTTTTGCGTGCCGATGATCATCCTGTTTTTCAACTGCTTAACAAAAGCCGGAGCGTTGGCGGAGTCAACTTAATCAACACCTTAAAGGAAGACATGTACAAAGCCAGCATTGATGCACTCGGCAGAAATGACGGAGTCTTTTTGCTGGCCGATACCGGCGCTTTGGAAAGCCGCCACGAAACTGTCAATTTTCTCGGCCATCAGGTCCCGGTCGCTACCGGCTGGCTCTCCCTGGCTCAGCGGACAGGCTGCTCGGTTGTCCCGACAATTGCATTTAAGGACGGGAAGAAAAATATAATTACTTTTCGCCAACCATCAAACGTAACCAAAGAAAATCGCGACCAGGTCAAACTCGAGGTTCTTAAGACTTTTGAAGATTATCTAAAAAG
>JBDRIF010000039.1:0-8940 GCA_043816125.1 bacterium | reverse complement strand
CCGCACAAAAATCAGATCGCCTTATTTGCGCCGGCCGATTTAATTTTGCCAAAACCAAAAAAGATGAAACCGGACGAGATCCTTTCATTGAGTTTTTCGCAGATCGGAATTTATGATTCGTGCCCGCTAAAATATAAATACGCCTATATCGTTAACGTTCCTAAGCTCCCCAATCATAACTTGATTTATGGTCAGGCGATGCACAATGCAGTCAAAGACTATGGTCTGGCTAAACTGCATAACCGCAAATTTAGCCAAAAAGAGTTGTTGGCTGCTTTGGACAATAATTGGTCGTCAGAGGGCTTTATCTCCCGTCAGCACGAAGATCAGCGTCTGGCAGTGGCTAGAAAAGCGTTGCAGAGATTCTTTAAGAAAGAAGAAAAGGGGAGACGAAAGATAAAATTTATTGAAGAGGCTTTCTCAATGCCGAAGGATAACATATTAGTCAAAGGGCGTTGGGATCGGGTTGATCAGGCTAAAGATGGGGTGGTGGTGGTCGATTATAAGACGTCAGAGGTGGCTGATCAGGAAAAAGCTGATAAGAATGCGCGGGAAAATATTCAGTTGGCTATCTACGCTCTGGTTTGGGCCGAGAAGTACAATGAGTTGCCCAAGGCGACTGAGTTGTATTATCTGGATACCGGAGTGATCGGTTCGGCGCAAAAAACTGCCAAAGATATTGCCAAAGCGTGGAATAAAATTCAGGAGGTGGCGGAGGGGATCAGGGGGGCGGATTTTACCTCCAAGGCTAACTATCGAACTTGCTCTTACTGCGATTATCGGGATATCTGTCCGGAAGCGGCGGTTTAGCTCTGTATCTGCAGCGGTTTTTCTTTGTTTTCCAGCGATTCCAGCTTATCGCTGAATTTTGAGAGGCGTTTGTCGGTAGCGGTGTAGCTGCTGGATAAATGTTGTAAGTGAGTCCCCATCTTTTGAAAGTCCTCCGTTACCCGTGAGAAGTCCCCTTCCAGTCTGGCTAAATCTTGTAAAATTTGTCCGGCTTTTTCCTCGATCTTCATCCCGCGCAAACCCATCAGGATTGTCTGTAAATAACCATAAAATGAGTTGGGGGAGACAGGGATTACTTTTTGATCGATCGCGTGTTTAAAGACACTTTTGCCGTCATCTAAATTTTCATCCTTAATGATCATTTCATAATAAACATTTTCGGCCGGGATATACATCAGAGCAAAATCAAAGGTCCCTTCGTCAGGGAGGATGTATTTGGTTGCAATTGCGTCGATATGTTTTTTTACGTCCCGGACAAATTGTTTCTTGGCCGCAATTTTGTCACTCTCAGAGTCTGCAGTTGCTATCTTGGTGAAATTTTCTAAGGGGAATTTGGAATCGACCGGAACCATCCCCCCCTTTAATAAAATAACTGCATCGACAACCTCTCGGCTGTTAAAACGATGCTGTAATTCATAACTGGAGATTGGCAAAACTTGGGCCAGAAGATCGCTCAAAAAAAGTTCTCCCATTCCGCCGCGAATTTTAGGAGCGCGGAGGATATCCTGCAGCGAAGCGATATCTTTGGCCACGTCATTAACTTGTTTTGTCGACTCTTGAACCTCACCTAAACGGCCATAGACATCTTTAATCGCTTTGGCAGCGTTATCCAGGCGGGAGTTGGTATTCTTGTTCAGATCTTGAAGAGAGTTGGTGAAATCAGAATTTACTTTTTGCAGGATAGTTTGATTGGCAGAGACAACCTGGGTGATAGTGCCACGCAGCTCTTCCATCTGTTTCTGGATCGATTCGATCGCTTTATCCGATTGAGGGGCGGGGGTGTTCATCTTCAGAACCAAAAAAGCAACTGCGGCCAAAGTGACAACAGAAACGATGATAGCGAGGATTTCCATTTATTTATTATAGCAAACACCCCTGCTTTTTGCTATCATATATATGCAGCTCAATGAGAATATTATTTATACTTTTAACCTTATCCCTCCTGGTTTGCCCGATTTTTGCAGACGATGAGATAACTGTGGTAACCGAAGAAGCGGCTATTGTACCCGAAGAGGTCGTTGTCGAAACACCGGGACGCCCTCTTTACGGCATTGGTTTAATGGGTGGGGTTCTGGCCGGAACCAGCGGATTCAATCTTGAAACCAGAATTCCTCAGTCGTATATTTTTGGGCCGGCGACAACCTGTTTGCGCCTGGCGGCTGGTCTTTGGCAGACCAACGATACTTCTCTTCGTCTTGCTCCTCTGCAAATTGGCGCGATCTTTAATTTTGCCCCCGGCCACATTACCGGGGTGGAGAATTATCTCGGTGTCGGCTTAAATTACATAGTTAAGATGACCGGGGGGAGGGGGAGTAAGGTCGGTGGACAGATTTTTTATGGCATTAGCAGTAGCGGATTTAGCGGCAGACTCTTTGGGGAACTCGGTTGGGCTGTTTTGAGGCCGGACGGTTTAGCGGCCCAAAAAGGGGCGACTTTGCTCTTTGGCTATTCCAAAGAATGGCCGGTTTTGCCTTGACAATTATTGACCGAATGTTATAATCGCAACACTAGCAATAAAGGAGGTGAAATTAATGAAAAAAATATTTGCTTTATTAACTGTTTTAGTATTTTCCGTTGTTCTTGCAGGCATGGTTCATGCCGACAGCAGATCTGCTGCTGATAAGCTCGAAGCTGGCCGTTCCTATCTTAAACTTTTGGATCAAAAGATTATTCGTTTAAGAAAAGAGGGCAAAACTGCTCTTGTCACCAAGATGCAGGCTGAGAAAAAAGGAACCATCGCTCGCATGCAAGCATGGAAAGCCGAAGCGGAAGGTGCAGGTGCACCTGCTGCTCCAGTAGCACCAAAACCACCAGCTCCTCCACGACCTGTGGCTTCTGCCCCAGCTCAAATGGGAGAGGGATTGTTTGGTCTCGGATATGATGCCCTGATTTCAGGGAATTATATTAGCACTGGCAGCGGATCACTCAGCGGTTCTTTAGGGTTAAGAGTAGACCTCGTATTTGGGGATCCTTTTGCTTTAGGGCCATTGGTTGGTTTGGCTGAAAAAGATGTTGAGTATCGCGTAGGTCTTGGTTATGTACAGGGCGGAGGAGCCGGTTTAAAGGTTATCCCTCTGTATGTTGATGGTATCATCAACTTGCCAGCTGATCTATTAGGCGGTATCGCTTCTTATGTTGGCGGCGGATTGAATTATGGTCTTTACGGTAACGGTCAGACAACCGGTAGATACGGTGCTGAACTGTATGCTGGTATTAAAGGAGACTTGGGTCTTGGCTTAGGTGGAGATTCCACTGTTGAGCTTGGTTACTCAGGTGTTCGCAGCAATACCCTCACTGTTAAAGGTATAACATTGTCCGTTGGTCAAGAGTTAAGTCTATAAGAGTTTGGCCCGTTTATTTTTCAAAGGAAACATGGACACTTTGGAGAAGGCGGGCCTTCTCTTTTTTATTGCTCGAATTCGTAGTTGATCATCGAGAGGAGCGCCAAGCCTGCGGTTTCTGTTCGTAATATGTTTTGCCCTAAACTAACTGATTGCCAGCCAACTGCCTGAGCCTGCTTAATTTCTTCATGAGAAAAGCCACCTTCGGGGCCTATTAGGCAGATTAGGCTCTTAGGCTCATGGGCCTTTAGGAGTTTCTTTAGGGATGTTTTCGTTTCCAGTTCCCAGGGGATGATTTTTAGATCGGCTTTAATTTTCAAGATGTCAGCGAATTTTGTTAGTGGGGCAATCTCCGGAATTGTTCCCCGACCAGATTGTTCGGCCGCCTCTTTGGCGATCTTTTGCCACCGTTCCGGTTTGTCCCCTTTGGCGATAGATCTTTCTGACAGGGTCGGAATTATCCTATCAACCCCAAGCTCGGTGCACTTTTGAATGATCAGATCCATTTTCTTGGCTTTGGGTAAACATTGAGCGATCGTAATTTCGACTTTTTTGTCGGCTGTAAGTTGTTCTGTTTTTACGATCTCACAAAATACTTTTTCGCTGCTAATATTCTGAATAACGGCATAATAAACCCTGCCGCTCCCATCAAGCAATTGCAATTGACTGCCAGGTTTTAGCCGCAGGACATTTTTGATCTGATGAGCATCTTGGCCGGAGATGACAGGGATTTGATCGTGAGGGACAAAAAAACGGTGCATTACTTTTTAAGCTTCCTTAGAATGGCTTCTTCATCATTGCTGAGCTTGCTCGGAATTTCAACCTCCACTAAGACATATAAGCTCCCTTTGCTGCGCTGTTCAATTGACGGGACCCCTTGGTCTTTGATTCTGAAATTGGTATTTGGTTGGGTGCCGCGGGGAATTTTTAGTTTGGCTTTACCGGTTAAGGTAGGGACTTCGATCTCATCGCCCAAAATTGCCTGCAGGTAGGAAATTTTGGTCCGATAGTAGAGATTGTTGCCGTCACGATTAAATAATGGATGTTGCTCGACAAAAATAAAGACATACAAATCTCCTGACGATGATCCTTTGGCTCCTGCGTCACCCGCGCCTGTAACACGTAACCTGTAACCAGAATCTATTCCGGCGGGGATTTTTACTTTTACATTATGAGTTTTCTTAACGCGGCCTTGTCCGTGACAGGTTGGGCAGGGGTCGGTAATTACTTCGCCTGCCCCCCGACAAGTATTGCAGGGGACCACTTGAGTGAAATTGCCGAGCATCGTCCGCTGGTTTCTTCTGATCTGGCCGCTTCCGTTACAAGTGCCGCATTTCTTCGGTTTTGTCCCTGCTTTGGCGCCGCTCCCTTTGCAGGTTTCACAGGCGATAAAATGGGGAACGCTTAATTCTTTTTCTACCCCTTGTGCCGCTTCCTCTAAAGAGATGCGGAGGTCATAGCGGAGATCCGCGCCCCGTTGTTCCTGTTGTCGGCCGCCACGCTGGCCGCCAAAAAACATGTCAAATAGATCGCCAAATTCACCAAAGCCGCCACCGCCGCCATTAAAATCAAAACCTCCAAAGCCACCGCCTGGAGCCCCTTGTGGACCACCGGCGGTGCCAAAATAATCGTACTGTGAACGTTTGTTGGGGTCGGAGAGGGTTTGATAGGCTTCGTTGATCTCTTTAAATTTTGTTTCGGCGCCGGACTCTTTGTTGACGTCAGGATGGTATTCGCGGGCCAATTTTCTGTATGCGCGTTTAATTTCGTCCGCGGAGGCGGATTTATTTACGCCAAGTACTTCGTAAAAGTCCCGTTTGGCCATTACTTCTTATCGTCTTTTATTTCGGCGTCTGCGTCAACTGTTTTCCCCTCTGGTTCTTTGCCTGGATTTGTTGAAGGATCGGACCCTGAGCTTGTCGAAGGGTCCTGCTTGTAAATCTTTTCGGCTACAGCATAAAGCTCTTTTTGCAATGACTCCTGTTGTTGTTTGATCTTTTCAATATCTTCACCTTTCAACGCTTCTCTGACTTCCTTAATGCAGTTTTCGATTTTCTCTTTTTCTTCCTTGCTAATCTTTTCACCGGCCTCTTTGATCGTTTTTTCCGCGGAATAGGCCATTGCATCGGCCTGGTTGCGAAGATCAATCCCTTCCCGTTTCTTTTTATCCTCTGCCTCGTGGGCTTCGGCCTCTTTTTTCATCTTTTCAATCTCTTCTTTGGACAGCCCGGAAGAAGCTGTGATCGTTATCTTTTGTTCTTTGCCGGTCCCTTTATCCTTGGCATGGACATTTAAAATTCCGTTGGCATCGATATCAAAAGTTACTTCTATCTGAGGAACGCCACGAGGAGCAGGGGGGATGCCGTCGAGATGAAAACGACCCAGTGATCTGTTGTCGTTAGCCATCGGACGTTCACCCTGGAGGATATGTACCTCAACAGATGGCTGACTGTCGGCCGCAGTTGAGAAGACCTGTGATTTTGCTGTCGGAATTGTTGTATTTTTTTCGATCAGCGGGGTCATGACACCACCAAGCGTTTCAATTCCTAAATTTAACGGTGTAACATCTAAAAGGACCATCTCTTTGACATCGCCGGCAAGGACTCCACCCTGCAAGGCGGCGCCGAGGGCGACAACTTCGTCGGGGTTAACACCTTTATGAGGCTCTTTGCCGAAAAACTTTTTAACCGCTTCCTGGACCCGCGGCATTCTGGTCTGGCCGCCGACTAAAATGACTTCGTGAATGTCACTCGGTTTGAGGCCGGCATCGGACATCGCTTTGCGGCACGGTTCTAATGATCTTTCAACCAGATCGTCGGTCAACTGTTCCAGCTTTGCTCTGGTTAATTTGATGACTAAGTGTTTTGGCCCATTTTGGTCAGCAGTGATAAAGGGTAAGTTGATCTCTGTTTCGCTGGCAGTGGATAATTCGCATTTGGCTTTTTCGGCCGCTTCTTTGAGCCGTTGTTTGGCCATCTTATCTTTTGATAGATCGACTCCCTGTTCTTTTTTGAACTCTTCGGCCAGCCAGTGGATGATCTTTTCGTCAAAATCGTCGCCACCGAGGTGAGTATCTCCGTTGGTTGCTTTCACTTCGAAGACGCCATCTCCCAGATCTAGAATAGAAATGTCGAAGGTCCCGCCGCCAAGGTCGTAAATAGCGATCTTTTCGTTCTTCTTTTTATCCAGACCATAGGCTAGGGAGGCCGCGGTCGGTTCATTGATAATTCTTAAGACTTCTAATCCGGCAATAGTGCCGGCATCTTTGGTTGCCTGTCTTTGGCTGTCATTAAAATACGCCGGAACAGTAATAACCGCTTTTTTTACCGGCTCACCTAAAAATTCTTCGGCCGATTGTTTCATCTTTTGCAAAATGATGGCAGAAATTTCTGGCGGCGAGTATGATTTGTCGTCAATCTTGATTCTGACTTCGCCTTTTCCTCCCTCAATAACGTGAAAGGGGACATATTTTAACTCTTGCTGTACTTCGTTGTATCTGCGGCCCATAAAACGTTTGGCCGAGAAGATGGTATGTTCTGGGTTTGTGACCGCCTGTCTTTTGGCGACTTGTCCCACTACCCGGCTGCCGTCTTTTTGAAAAGCGACGACCGATGGGGTAGTGCGTCCCCCTTCTTTACTTGGAATGACGACTGCTTCGCCCCCCTGCATAACTGCCACGCAGCTGTTAGTTGTCCCCAAGTCGATCCCGATTATTTTTTCTTTCCCCATTTTTTATTCCCCCTTTAATTTTGAAACTATGACCATTGAAGGCCTAATTAGCTTGCCTTTTAATGTGTACCCTTTTTGCACTTCCTCAATCACGATCCCTTCTGGGCCGTCGTGCTCTTGTTGCAGGATAGCTTCGTGAAAATGAGGGTCAAAAGGTTTATTTAATGCTTCAACTTCTTCAGCGCCGTGTCTTTTTAGCACATCTTCAAGCTGTTTCTTGATCAGAGCGAGCCCTTTGAGCATCTCTTCTGAAGCATCTTTTACCTGCATCGCCCGCCCAAAGCTGTCAACAACCGGCAATAATTCCAGGATTAATTTTTCATTGGCAAATTGAGAAAATTGTTCCCGCTCTTTGACCGATCTCTTTTTATGGTTATCAAAATCAGCCAAAAGACGCAGGTACTTGTCTTTATATTCATCAATAGGCTGAGGAGGCTGAGCTTCTTCTGTCTTCATTGTTTTTTTCTTTTTGTTCATTAGATAAAATCTCCATTGCGCAGAATATTGGAGAGTTCGCGGCTGACATAATCGATTAGTGAGGTCGCTTTGTTATAAAACATCCGGGTCGGGCCGATAATGCCGATTCCGCCAATCGGTTCGTCATCGATTTCATATGAAGAGACGATGATACTGCACTCTTTGATTTGTCTGTTTTTGTTTTCTGAGCCGATCTTAATGTTTACCTCATGAGGGGTGGCATTTTCGTGGACAATCTTGGCCAACTCATCTTCTTCTTCTAATAATTCCAAAATCCTCTGCATCTGTTCGAGGTTTTGAAATTCGGGCTGATGAAGCAGATTAGCTGTGCCGGAATGATGAACTCTATTATTGGGCCCCATTTTTACTACGATGGCAGTGTAATCGAGCGCATGTGACAAAAGTTTGGCTGTCTGATGCAGGATTTCGTCGAGATTATGGGCGACATGCAGGCCGGATTTAATGGCATCTTCTTCGCGCTGAGTCGGTTTCATCGCTTTCATCAAACGGTCGACATAGAAGCGATATCCTTTATCGGTCGGGATCCGGCCGGCTGAAGTATGTGGGTGTGTGATAAAACCTTCTTCTTCAAGATCGGCCATATCATTCCTAATAGTAGCGGGAGAGAATTCCGGGAGATATTTCTTGGATAGCGAACGAGAACCGACCGGTTCGGCCGAAGATTGATAATCTTTGATGATCGCCCGCAGTATTTTTTGCTGTCGTTCGTTTAAATCTTCAAAATTCATAATTTAGCACTCTCTCTCTTAGAGTGCTAATTATAGCATTGGAGAAAATATGTGTCAAACAAACCGGGTGAATACTTCGTTGGCCAGATAGAGCCCGCGGCGGGTTAGTTTGTATTTTTTCTCGAACTGCTCTAACAATCCATCAGAGATTAATTCTCGAACTTCTTTCTCGAACCCTTGAAACTTCTTTATTTCTAGGCCGTCGAGGAGGCGGAGGCCCATGAAGATGGTGTCTTGTTGGTGGGTTGAGGTTGGGCAGCTAGTATGGTTGAAGGGTTGTGGTTGTGGGTTCTTAAGATATTCTTCAATTGAATTGGTGTTGGCCCAGCGTTTGCCGTTAACATGCGAGTGGGCGCCGGCGCCGAGACCGAGATAATTACCGTTTTGCCAATACACTATATTATGTTTGCATTCAAAACCAGGCTTGGCGAAGTTGCTGATTTCATAGTGGTGATAGCCGTGTGCTATTAAAGTGTCGATGGCATATTCATACATTTGTAGATCTATGTCTTCATCTTTTTTGATTCCTTGTCTAAAGAAAGGGGTCCCTTCTTCAATTTGGAGACTATAGATGGAGAGATGGTGAGGGGAGAGATGGAGAGCTGTCTCTAAATCTTTTTTCCACTCTTCCATTG
>JBDRIF010000038.1:0-4242 GCA_043816125.1 bacterium | reverse complement strand
GCGGCAAAATAGGTAGTCTCCCCATTTTCTCGAATAATGACCCGATTCTTATCGTCTCCGTAATCTTCGGACTTAAACCAAAGAGCCCCACCCTCTTCAAACGTCCGCCCCAACCGTTTTAATTCTTCGATCGCCTTGGCAACTTTTTTCTCCTTGTGCAATTCACTCTCAAAAAACCACTGGTCAAATTTCACATTCAACTGCGCCAGAGTCTCTTTTTGCTGATCGATGATGAATTGTAGAAGGTGTTTGTTGTCTTTAAACGTCTCTTTGGCAATCTCTTTGATATATGCGCCGCCATAACCCCCTTCTGGAGTAGGAATATTTTCTCTGGCCGCCTCTACAGAGGCATAAAGAAGATTGATTTGTTTGCCGACATTATTAATGTAGTATTCAGACGAAACTTTTGCCCCGGTCGCCAACAACAATCTGGCGATCACATCGCCGATCACCGCCCAGCGGCCATGTCCAATATGCAGCGGCCCGGTCGGATTAGCGGAAACATATTCCAACAGGATCTTCTCTCCATGTCCAGCCTTGCTCTTCCCCCAATCGTGATCTTGTTTAACAATTTCCAAAACGGCATGCTGAAGAAAGCTATCGGTCAAAAAGAAATTAATAAAACCCGGTTTGGCAACCTGAATATCGGCTAACAGATGAACCTTATCAAGCTCTTTGATCTTTTGTTTGATCTGTTCAGCGACTATGAGAGGATTTTGCTTTAAAAAACGAGCTGCTAAGATAGCAACATTGGTAGCATAATGACCAAAATCTTTCTTGGGGGGAATAGTGACACTAAAATTCAGTGCCTCCTGTACACCCAGGTGCTCTAGGGCTGATTTAAGCAGCGATTCGAGGTTGTTCTGCGACACTTATTCTTTATGTTCGCAGCAGTCGTCCCCACTGCCACCGCAGCACTGACCTTTGATCTCTTCGAATTTGGCTTTTCCCTTTTCTACAGCGTCCTGAACCTTTTTCCGTGATTCTTCACCTTTCCAGGGAGCCAACAGAATCCCGGCCACAAACCCGATGATCCCCAAAAAGAATACCCGAATAATCCTTATTACCAATCTAATCATTTTTTATCTCCTCCTCATCATTATTTTTGAATAACACCTGTAAACCCTTTTTTATTCCGGCGATCAAAGCAGTAATATTAGCCTTGCCAGGGATAACTTTTTTAGAAATGCGTTTGCCCGCCCCTTCCATCCCGCCTAACAATAACGAGCCGATATCAAAGATCGAAGTGACCGCCTCAACCTGTCGGGTAACTTTTTTGGTCGTGCGGCGAACATCCAAGACAACGATAACAAGTTGAACAACACCGACAGTAATTGCCAGCAACAAGAGAATGGCCGAAAAGACCAGGACATTGATCAATATTTCGTACATTATTGCTCCAACTCCTTCGCTACGATATCGGCTTCTTTTTTTCCTTCTTCGAAAGCCTCGGTAAAACGGCTAACTACGTCATCCAGATCCATATCTTTTAATTTTTGCTTAACTTTTTCTCTGGTCTTTTCGCCAGCCATCGGAGCGAACAACACACCTAAAGCGGCTCCCAATAAGCCACCAAAAAGCAATCCTTCAAAAAGATGGGCCTGATGTCCTTCATTATTCATAGTTGATATTATACTCCATTAAGCCTTAGGATACGACCCTAAAATCTTGAGAAACGAAGTTTTTTCTTTGATTTCAACCAAGGCTTGGGCTATCAGCTTATCGGTTCGGTGCCCTTCCATATCGGCAAAGAAATAGTAATCGCCGAGAGCTTTCTTTGACGGTCGCGATTCGATTTTCGTCAAATTGATATTCTTAACCGCAAAAACCGACAACACGTCGTGCAAACCACCCGGACGATCGGAATCGATGGAAAAGATGATTGAAGTTTTATCTTTGCCGGTTTTTTCATGATCTTTTTTGGCCAAAACAATAAACCTGGTCGCATTATCTTTGGCATTAATCTTTTCGGCAATGATTTTTAATTCGTATACCTTTGCGGCATGTTTATTCCCGATAGCCGCAAAGATCGGCCACTTTACGTCACCCAAAGTGGTAGAGACCTGCCGAACGGCTTCGGAGGTGCTATGGGCCAGGTGAAGCTTAGCTTTAGGCAGGTTTTTTCTGATGAAATCACGGCACTGATCCAACCCCTGCGGGTGAGAAACAACATCGGTGATATCACCCAACTTAACATCTTTCTGCGCAATCAAATTATGATAAATGGGGACAATTATTTCCTGGCGGATAACCAAATCGACTTCTTTGGCCAGCATGTCGGTAACTGCGCCAATGGTCCCTTCAATAGAATTCTCGATTGGGAGGACGGCTTCTTTTAACTCCCCTTTATCGACAGCATATAGGACGTCATGAAGAGTAGCATAAGGGATTAATTCACATTTCCCTTCCAACTTTCCCACATAAAGTTTACTTGCTTCCTCGGAAAAAGTTCCTTCAGGACCTAAATAACCGACTTTCATAGTTATCCACCTCTCTTTTTTGGAAACTGCGGACTTAAGTCCGCAGTTTCCTTACCTTTGGTCATCGATATATTTGACAATTATTAACTTACTCTCTTTCAACATCTCTTTGGCCAGCTCATCCGGATATCCACCACCATAAACAAGGCGAATAATACCGGCATTAATGATCATTTTCACACAGATAGCACAAGGTTGATAATTACAATACATTGTTCCGCCGGCGATACTTACACCATAAACAGCCGCCTGGATAATGGCATTTTGCTCAGCATGGATGCCACGACATAATTCATGCCGCTCACCGGAGGGGACATTCATCTTTTTTCTTAAACAGGAATTCTCATCACAGTGATGCAAACCTTTTGGCGCCCCGTTGTAACCGGAAGAAAGGATCCGATTGTCTTTAACAATAATGGCACCAACCTGGCGCTTAACACAAATTGCCCGCTCAGAAACATCCTGAGCGATCTTCATGAAATATTCATCCCAATCAGGACGGTTCATTATTTCCTCTTTAGGATAGATTTTACAGCAGTTACAATATCAGCTGAGGTTAAACCATATTTAGCCAACAATTCATCTGATTTTCCAGACTCACCAAAAGTATCTCTCACTCCGACTCGATGCATCGGACAGGTGCTGTTTTCAACCAAAATCTCGGCCACCGCACTTCCCAGTCCACCAATAATGGAATGTTCTTCGGCCGTAACGATCGCTCCAGTCTCTTGTGCGCATTTCATTATCAATTCAGCATCAATCGGTTTAATAGTATGCATATCGACAACCCGGACATCGATCTTCTCATTTTTCAACAGCTCGGCCGCTTCCATCGCCGCAGTAACCATAATCCCACAAGCGATGATAGTAACATCCTTTCCGGGTCGCAGAATGATCCCTTTGCCGATCTCCAACTTGAATTTATTATCTTTATGTAAGAGCGGGGTTTTGGATCGGCTAAGACGAATATACATCGGGCCATAAAATTTGGCAGCTTCCCTGATGATCATGTCCGTTTCGATCCCATCGGCCGGACAGATCACCGTCATATTGGGTAATGCTCTCATGATCGCCAAGTCTTCATTAGCCTGATGCGAAGCGCCGTCTTCGCCGGTGGTAATCCCGCCGTGAGTTACAACAACCTTAACGTTTTGTCTCGGATAGCAGACGACCATTCTAATCTGGTCCCAGCAGCGGCCGGAACCAAAAACCGCAAAGGTCGAGGCAAAAGCAATCTTCCCGCTGGCAGCCAAGCCGGCCGCCGTCCCGATCATATCGGCTTCGGCAACTCCCATGTCAAAAAATCGATCCGGAAAAGCTTTAGCAAACCCGGCAGTTTTTGTCGAAGCAGCCAGATCGGCATCTAAAACAACTATGTCAGGATTTTCTTTTCCTAACTCGACTAAAGTTTTGCCATACTCATCACGAGTAGCAACCATCTTAACTTCGCTCATTCTTCGAACTCCTCAATATGGCATAACTCGCAGAGTGCTTGCTTTTCTTGTTCCAGATTTGGCGCAACCCCATGAAAGTTGAGAGGTTTTTCTTCCATAAAAGAGACCCCTTTCCCTTTGACGGTATCTGCAATAATCATCGCCGGTTTCCCTTTGATTTTTTTTGCTTTTTCAATAGTGTCAATTAGATCTTTTATCTTATGACCGTCACAGCGAAAAACTTCCCAGCCAAAAGCCTTAAACTTTTCATCCAACGGCACGACATTTTTTACATCGGCCACCGCGCCGTCGATCTGAAATTTGTTATG
>JBDRIF010000037.1:0-4434 GCA_043816125.1 bacterium | reverse complement strand
CCAACAATTATTATCCGGTCAATTTGAAAGATATTTTAACTAATTTCAAGGGTCTGCCAAAAGGCAAAACTCCTGTCGTCTTAACTTTTGACGATTCTTCGTCCAGTCAATTTCGTTATCTGGCAGACGGCCAGCTCGATCCTGATTGTGCCGTCGGAGTGATCAAATCTTTTCACGATAAACATCCCAATGATTGGCCGATGAGGGCGACGTTCTTTATTGTTATCGGCACCAACAATCCCGACCGGAATATCTTTGGTCAGAACGAATTGCGCGAAAAAAAACTTAAGCAACTAACTGAATGGGGAATGGAAGTTGCTTCGCACACTTATTGGCATGATCAGTTGAGTAAAGTCGACGACGAATTTGCCAGATATTCTCTGGCCAAGTCGGTTGCCGAGCTCGAAAGGTTGAGCGGGCAGAAGATGGTTAGTCTGGCCCTCCCGATGGGGCTGTATCCCAAGAACGAAGGGGTTTTTAAGGCCAAGTACCAGAAGGTTGAATACGATTTGAAGTTAGCTTGTGAGGTCGCAGGAGGTTTACAGGTTGTCCCGACTTCCCCCAAATTCAATCCGCACCACATCAACCGGATCCAGACGATCGCTTCGGAATGGCAGAAGTTTTTTGGCAGGAATTAGACTGCCGATTCGATCACAATTCCCATGCCATTCTCGGGATCGTATTTTGTCGGACGCCAATCAAGTATTCGACCACAGGTGGAAAATTCTTGTCTGGTCATTGCCAAGCGGTCGATGGAAAATGCGGTAACAAGTGCAGCCGCCTTTGGATGAGAAGAGAGAGAACTCATAATCCCTCTCATTGCCAGCCAACGATTTTCTTCGTATCCATATTTGTCGGAATAGAAAGTCTTTCTGGGGGAGAATACCCCGTGACTGATAACTAGGTCAAATCTATTTGAACCAATAATTTCCGGCAGATCTGCCGCTTCGCCCTGGAGCATTATCGTTCGCTTGCTTGGCCAGGACGATCTAAGCGGGTCAACCCCCGTTATCTCTATCTCTTCAGGAAGCTGCTGTTCAAGATATTGCAGGTATCTGGCATTTGGGCCGTAGCCGACTTCCAGAATACTGCGAATTCCGGCTTGTTTTAGCGCTTTTCCTAATGAACCAAAGAGGCCCGATCTAAGGTGACGCAACAGCAGGCTGTGGGGGAAGTCATAGCTGCCAATATCTTGATGTTGGGGAAGGTCGCAGCTTGCGCGCAGGTTATACATGCTCCGGGAGAGCCGGCCTATTACGTTCATGGATTATTATCTGCGGAAAGAACTAATAATTTCATTCTTGTCAATTATTTTTTCCCAAAACTGCAATTTCTTATGAAAGCTGTCGAAAAATAATCATGATCAGAATATATAATCGAGCGGCCTTAGTGGTAGCAATGACGGCTTTTGGTTTTGGCGCTTCGGTTTGTTCAAATTCGCCGAGCGGCAATCGAATAATGCCAATTTTAGTAACAGACAAGGGAGATCAAGACCAATTGCTAAAGGCACTTAGTCAACCTGTCGCCATGCGTATCCGCTCCCTCCTGGATAAAAGATTTTTAGCCTGCCGATCGATTAGGGGAGAAGAGACTGTTTTCTTAAGTGCGAATGGTTTTGCTCCGCTGGTTGTCGGCCCAATTGTGACTGAGATGAATTGTTTTGGCGCGGTTGTTCATGTTTTATCCGGCGGATCAGGCTTGAGCCTGGTCTTCGGTGATAATATTGAACATGAACTTGGCGCGCTTGGTTTTAAAACAATCCAAGAGATAGTCGCGGTGAAAACTGATGCGCGGCATCAAGTAATAGATATTCAGGTTGATCTGGACACTTTGGGGCTAAAACCAGGGGACGTTCTGCTTTTGGGATACCGTCAGCCAGGAACCGGGCGCAAAATCATCAATCATGCTGTGTTGTATCTTGGCCAGCGTGATGGCCAGCATTATTTCTTTTCTAAACAAGGTATTGATTGCGGTCCGGAGTCAACTTATTACGTTGGCAATTTGGCGGCCCTACTTGTTTCCAAGACCGGCCAGAGCATTTATACTTCAGTCGGCTTTGACCGGATGATTATTTATCGGCAGTTCGCCGAGTAGCTGCCGGTCGTTTCGATACGCACTTTGTGCTACTCAACGACCGGGGCGAATGTTCGGACACTGAGTAGCAAAAGGACATTTCGATACGTGCTTCCCTTCGACAGTGCTCAGGGCAAGCGCACTACTCAATGTCCTTTTGCGTATCGAAGTGTCCGAATAGCTGAAATTTTAGCCTTTTTTTGTCGAAATATACTATAGAGCGAGATATCTATGAGAGTATTAGCAAATACCGAAGCAAAAAACAAACGCCAGGACCTCAATTTGGCTGATTATTTGGCCAGATTTAGAGGTGTTTTACAGCCCCGCCACTTAAATTCAGATCGAACTTTTTCCACCCCCAAGGAACAGCGGGACTTACAAACTATTCTGCGTTGTTTAACCGGCTTATTGTCCTGCCAGCCAGAGACCAGGGGCGAGTTAGTTGCACTTAATTTGGGCGATCAGGCTGAAGCAATAGACAGACAGGGAAATAGCTATATATTAGGCGCGCGTGAAGCAGCTGGTCGTTTGGGCTTAATCTTTGCTTATGATGCAAACCACAATCTAGTATTAGGTGATAAGGGAAAAATTGCCAGCGATCCAAATTTAACAAGTAGTCGACAGGGGCAGTCTGAAGCTTTGGCCGGTATTCCGGAGCTGGAAAAACCGCCGATTAATACTTCTCCAGAACCTGAGCCAGAGATAGCTCCGCGAGAAGAGTGGGGGATGATTTTGCATCCCAAAGCTTCGAGCGAGATGATGGCGCCGGAAGATGTTGAATATAATCGTTTTCAGGGGCATGTTTTTGCTGATGCGGAACATTGTTTTACCCATCAGAGTAAACGCCAACAACGGATAGATCAATTAGTTACTGCTGGCCACTTGGAAGCTGCGGCCCTGTTATTATTCGGTAATGGTTTTACTCCAGAACAAACTCAAGACGTGATCGATGCCAACCCGCAGATTCGAAGAAACTTATCCTTACTCTGCCGTTATGGCCAGGCCTCTGCCGTGGCAGATTATTTTGCTTCTTTAACAATTGAAGGGATTGTCGGGATTATCAGGGGGAGAGTAGAGCGTGTCCCAGGCCAAATAATTAGTGTTGACGTTGGTGACCGAAAGATGGGAGCGGTGGTGGGGGCTAAGGAAGTGGTTGATGGTGGTTTTATGCGAACTACAGGGAACGATTCTCTTGATGCAACCGAGGTTCTAGCTGCTGCTGGACAAGCGACAGATATTTTAGCCCACTTGGCTTTAGCAAAACCAAAACTTCTCACAAAGCTTAGGGCAGCAGTCCCTCAAGGACCTGAAGGGGAGATTGAATTTGGTCAGGTTTTATGTGACGCGCTTAGGGATTATCAGGCAGTGGTCGTGCGTAATGAAATTCAGGAATTAACCTCAGCTGTTAAACAATTACTTGAACAAGGTGATTTTGAGTCAGCTTCACGTCTTATTTTTACTTCTGCCCGGACCATGGCAGAATTTGATGCGATTTTTGCGGCAGACACTTTATCGCCAGAAGAAGCTGGCCAAGTTTTATTAGGTCTAGCTAATGCGACTGGTGAAGATTTACGTGATTTTCTCTGCGAAGTGGCAGCCTATGGCCATCAACATCGCAATGAGAAGCAAGAAAACCAATTGGTAAATAATATTCTTAGAGGACTGGCGACTTTAGGCCAGGGGCGGGTGGAAAATATCTTTGGCGACATGATCGAGTATATGTTGGAGTTGGACAACCACCCCCAAAGAGCACAAGCATATTATTTATTAAATGAAGGCATTAATCCATTATTAGGAGATGAAACATGTTCGGTTTTTGTGGGAGCACTGGAAGAGCTTTCTGGCAAACGACTAAGTGATAACGCAGTTCTAGCGGAATTTTTGCGCACTGGCCAGCTTTTGCCTGATGAGGCGCCGCCGGCCAGGGTGGCGGAGTTGCGAACTATTATGCGTAATGCGAACAAACCAGATGTGGATAGATTAAAAGCTATGATCAGGCTGGTACAGCTTGGCAGGAGAGAAGAAGTAAGGCTGCATCTAAGATCTTCCGGGGCTGAATATTTGGAGCGCAGAGTTATGCGCGCTTGCCTGAAACAGCCTTTACTTGTAAACAGTTATAATCTGGATGTATTATTCAGTTTTGTTGATTACGAAATTTACCATATGCATTTGAACAGTATCAGGAAACTTTTGGCCGGTTCAGCCAATGAAAGAACAAAGGCTTTTCTCGCTTATCTACAGGTGATCAATGTTGGAATCAACATGGCAAAATCTGACAATGCGGAAGAAAGCAAACGCGGCTGCCGAATTCTTCTTAGTTTGCGAGACAAACGCCTGGCTGGTCTTTTCAAGAGCGGCACA
>JBDRIF010000036.1:0-16614 GCA_043816125.1 bacterium | reverse complement strand
ATCTTATCAACCTGTGGCAGAGGGACCCGCAAGACCCGGCCGACATCACGAATCGCTCCACGGGCCGCCATGGTACCAAAGGTGATGATCTGGGCCACATGGTCGGAACCGTATTTTTTCGCCACATAATCGATCACTTCGTTGCGCCGTTCAAAACAAAAATCGATATCGATATCAGGCATGGAGATCCGCTCAATATTTAAAAATCGCTCAAATAATAGACCATACTTCAGAGGATCAACGTTGGTTATCCCCAGAGAATAAGAAACAATACTCCCGGCGGCCGAACCTCGGCCAGGCCCAACCTGGATCCCCTGACTCCGGGCATAATTAATGAAATCCTGAACGATCAAGAAGTAAGCCGCATAATCCATCTTTTCGATCGTCATCAATTCATATTTGACCCGGTCGATAATCTCCGGCGGCATCAAATCTTTGTCTCCCGACTTAACCGCATACTTTTTTTTGACCCCTTTCCAAACCAGGTCTTCCAAATATGTTTCGGGGGTCTCTCCTTCGGGGACAGAAAAATCGGGCAAATGCAGTTTCCCGATTTCTAATTCAACATTACATTTATCGGCTACTTCCAGCGTGTTCAGCAGAGCCTCTGGTTGATCGGGAAAAGCAGTCGACATTTCAGGCAAAGACTTCAAATAGAATTCTTGAGATTCCAGACGCATCCTTTTTTCATCTGTTAGCGAAGCCCCGGTCTGAACACATAAAAGGACATCCTGGGCATACGCATCTTCTTTGTTAACATAGTGGACATCATTGGACGCTACGGTCTTGATATTAAGTTCCCGGGCCAATTCCGTTAAGCGAGTAACTAAATTGCCAAAACCGGGGAGACTTAAGTTTTGCAACTCGATATAATAATCTTCACCAAATAAGTTTTTATGCCAGATGGCGACCTCTTTGGCCTCGGCATAGTTTTCGGTTAACAATAAGCGCGGGATCTCACCAGAAGGACAGCCGGATAAAACAACTAAGCCCTGATGATATTTTTCGATAATTTCACGATCGATCCTCGGCCGCGAATAAAATCCTTCGATCGAAGCCAAAGAAGCGAGTTTGATCAGATTTTTGTATCCGGCCATATCTTTAGCCAAAACAGTTAAGTGGTGAGGAGAGCGATCGGCCTTTGTCTCTTTGTCAAAACGGGAACGGGGTGCCACATACATTTCACAGCCAATGATCGGCTTGAGCCCGGCCGCTTTGGCTTTGGTAAAAAAATCGACCGTCGCGTACATATTGCCGTGATCGGTCAAAGCCAGAGCGGGCATTTTCAGCTCTTTGGCCCGAGCGATCAAATCGGTAATACGCCCCGCTCCGTCTAACAGGCTAAATTCGGAGTGGACGTGAAGATGAACAAACTTTTCGTGGTGAGACATCAATCCATTCTAACAAAAAAGGCCATTAGCCGCAACGTCGCAGCTAATGACCTTCTTACCTATAGGCCTAAGAGCCTAAAAGTCTAAGAGCCTAAAAATACTAGCCACCAATTCTGAACATCTTTGTCCCACAAGTTGGGCACTCACCTTTAGTAGCTTTACGGCCATTCTTCATCGTAATCGCCTTGGCCTTGTCCATTTCCTGTTTCTTTTTACACTTAACACAATATCCTGTAACCATCACACACCTCCTTATCAATTAAAACGATTGTAGCCTTCACCTAGAAATCTGTCAAGCCCCGATATATAATATGACCATGGCTGAAAACCCGATCAATCCGATCATCCCTGGTCAAAACTACCAGGCCGAAGCGGTAGCCGGTAACTCGGCGGCAATTTTTTCGGCAACCGACAAAGAAATTATTGAAAAGAGATCGGGTAAAGTTGACGAACGAAATTCCTTCTTGGATGTGCTAAAGAATAAACCGCTGATGGCCGATGTGGAAAACGAAGCCAGCACTATCCCCCCCGAGACAAACATCCCCGACATTCAGAACAGAATAAAGTTCTCCAGACGAAAATTAAAGCATGCCTCTTTTGCCTCTCCGCGAGATCGACTAGAGATAACAAATACTCTGCCTGATGATTATGCGGCTGCAGTTGATGAAAGACCGACTTCAGACGAACCGATAGCGTCAGCCCCCGCTCCGGCCAAGCCCGAAGATAAGGCTAATAAAATGTCAGAAAAAACGGCAGAAATTGTTAGAGATCTAAATCTAAATCCGAACGAAGTCTATAATAAGTTCTCGCTCGAGCAGGACAAATTACACGGCCTAGTTACCCGCATTAAAGAGCTTCATCTCAAAAGATTGTTCAGTGAAACCGAGGCACAGTTTCAACAGTATACCGAAGCGATCAAGCAGGAGACTTTTGCTTCGACCAGGGATGAAGCGAAGGACTGGCTGGAAAGCCAACTAAACAAGCTGACCATGCACGCGGCAAAATACAAATTAAAACTTTTGGAATCGATGGAACATCTCTACACGGATAAGCAAAAGCATGCCAGAGGAGAATGGCTTAAGGAGATTGTCGATAGGTTTACGGTTTAATTCAGCCTGAGTAGTTTATGCGTTTGCGGAATTACCCTGACATTTTTTAACTGGCGTTTGGCAATGTTATGAAAAGCAAATATCTGTTCGGCTAACGGCCGGTGCTTGATCGGCCCGTGGGGAGTAACAGGCTGCAAGATCAACGGAATATTGTCATCTACCTCGGCAATGAACCTGACCGCCTCCATCATCTCCTTGGCCATAGTTTCAGAAGTAAAGACGATTTTGACAAAAGCCTCTTTCATAAAGGCAATCTCCAACGATTTTTTATGCTCTTTCCAATACGCCGACTCGCCGGTTGCACTCGGCAATTTGAAGTCGAGGGCAATAATATCAACCAGCTCAATAACTTCCTGAAGATGATCAGGGAGCGTTCCGTTTGTTTCGAGGTAAACAGGGAGGCCGGTCTGCTCTTTTAATTTCGGCAAGAATTCTTTGAGAAAATCGACCTGCAGTAGAGGCTCTCCTCCGGTAATAGCAATAGAGTGATTAACCCCTTTGGGCTTATCAAATGATTGGACGATCGTCAATAATTCATCTACCGTTGCCGATTGTTTGGCAACAAAATCGGTATCGCAGTACTGGCACGAGAGATTGCAGCTGGCAAAGCGGATAAAAGTTTGGCGCAGGCCCACATAAAGACCTTCGCCCTGAATGGAATTAAAGACTTCGTTAAGCTGAGCAACAGGAGCGCTCATCCCGTCAAATGCCCGGGAGATTCGACGGATACTTCCTCATGCAGGGCGATCTTGAATAGATCTTCCTGTGCCCGTTCGGAGACAGGGAGAGGAGGAAGATCCTTTAAATTCTTAAGACCAAAATGACGCAAAAACTCTGTAGTTGTCCCGTACAAATAGGGACGGCCGACACTATCACTCCGCCCCAGATCGGCGATCAATTTTTTCTGTACCAAGCTATCGAGCGGACCGTCAGAATTAACACCGCGAATGCGCTCAATCTCGGCCGAAGTAACAGGTTGTTTATAAGCAATAATTGACAAAGTTTCCAGCGCCTGCGGACTGAGCCTGGTCTCCATCTTGGCGTGCAGATGAGCATGAATATAGTCGGCATTAGCCGAATTTGTCCCCATTAGGTACCCGCCGGCCACTTTAACAATATTGATCCCCTTCCCTTCATACACCTGAACCAACTCT
Organism: bacterium; assembly: GCA_043816125.1. Taxonomy (GTDB): domain Bacteria; phylum Margulisbacteria; class WOR-1; order O2-12-FULL-45-9; family O2-12-FULL-45-9; genus JBDRIF01. The sequence continues at coordinate 12,960 of JBDRIF010000036.1, read as the reverse complement.
TCCAGGGCAGAGGTGACAACCTCCTTGGTCGATTGCAGCTCCTCGGCAACAACTTTGGGATCGAGCGGTTTACGAGCAACAAAAAGCAATGACTCGAGCACGTTTTTAATATTATCCATTGTTTTGATTTTCTTCCTTTCTTTTTATGATCATGATCGAACCGAAGCGATCTCCCTGCACAATCCGAATCATCCGCTGCTTGGTCAATTCCAAGATCGCCAAGAAAGTGACCACAATTTCAATCCTGGTCCGTCTAATAAAGAGATCTTCAAAAGGCAACCCTTCCGTTCGTTCGCCGAGTAATTTCTTCACCTCTTCAATCCTATCTTCCAAAGTGATCTCTTCGGCCTTAATCGACACCACCCTCTCCCGCTTAGCCGCCTGATCATAGGCTCGTTTAAAGGCCTGAACAAGATCTTTTAAGGAGACATCAACCAATTCGAATTCATGTTCCTGAGCTTCTCCTTCGTGACGGCCAAAGACCCGCTCATAAACATCTTTACGTTCTTTAAGGGTCCTAGCCAGACCTTTGAAGATTGCATATTCTTCCAAATGAGAAACGAGGGACTCTTCCACCGCCAGCAAATTATCGTCGGGTAAGTACTCTTCTTTGGCCGGCAATAGAGACTTGGATTTTAATTCAATTAAATAGGCCGCCATATAAATAAAATCAGAAGCGACAACCAGTTCGGGTTTCTGGCTTTGCCAATAATTGAGATAACTGACAACAATTTGAGAGATAGAGATATTGTGAACATCGATTTCGTTGTTATCGATTGCTTTGAGCAGAAGATCAAAAGGCCCCTGATAGACGTCGGTCTCTATCTGGTAGCCGGTCTCGGTTGTCATTACAACAACCCCATCGCTTTTTTGGTAGCGGTGAGAGTTTTCTGCGCGGTCACTCGGGCCTTAACAGCTCCGGCCTGCAAGATTTCTTCAATTTTCTTCGGCTGTTTTTCCAGCTCGGCCCGTTTTTGATGAAGCGGGGCCAGATAATCGAGCAAAACCTCGGCCAGTTCTTTTTTACAATCAACACAGCCCCGTTTTGCCGCCCGACATTCAGTCGAAACAATATCTGTTTTATCCTTGGCAAAAACATTATAAAAACCGTAAACAGGACAACCATCAGGATGTCCCGGATCGTTTTTTTTGACTCTTTGCGGATCGGTGAACATGGTTGATACTTTTTTCTTTAATTGATCGGGTGTGGCGGACAACTCGATTGTATTGCCATATGACTTACTCATTTTTCGCCCATCCAAACCGGGTAAAGTCGGAAATTTTGTTAATAGATCTTTGGGAATATTAAAAACATCCTTAAAATAATGGTTAAAACGTCTGGCTATCTCTCGGGTTAATTCGATATGCGGCAGTTGGTCCTGCCCGACAGGGACAAAATCGGCCTGATACATCAAGATGTCGGCCGCCTGCAAGACCGGGTACCCGAGAAAACCGTAAGTCCCCAGATCTTTTTCCTTTAATTCGGCTATCTTACTTTTATAAGTCGGGACCCGCTCCAGCCAGGACAAAGGGGTAATCATCGAAAGCATCAGATGGAGCTCGGCATGCTCTACCAGGTCGGATTGCCGGAAAATCACACATTTATTTGGATCGAGGCCGGCAGCCAACAGATCGATCGCCACCTGTTTAATATCTTCTTTTAGATTCTTGACGTCGCTATAGTTAGTGGTCAGCGCATGCAGATCGGCAATAAAGAAGTAGCATTCGTAATCATCTTGGAGCTTAACCCAATTTTCAATCGCGCCAATCAGATTTCCTAAATGTAATCGACCGGTCGGTTGAATGCCTGATAAGACCCTTTTTTTACTCATTATTGATATCGATTATAACATGTCCGGTTTAACATTCAAATATCGTAAAGAATAATCCATGATCTTCTGAAAAACGGGGCCGGCTACCGTCGCCCCCCAATAAGTCCCTTTCGGATCATCAAAAATAACCAGACAAGCCAACCGGGGATTATTCAAAGGAGCAAAACCGATAAAGGAAGCGATAAATCGATCCTTATAATACCCTCTCCCTCCGGCAGTTGTTTTTTGCGCTGTTCCGGTTTTTGCCGCCACCCCAAACCCTTCGATCTTCGCCGGCTTTCCGGTACCAAAAACAACAACATTACTCATTAATTGCTTCACTTCGTTGGCTACCTTTGTAGAAATCGGACGCCTAACCTTGTTCTGGGAAAAAACCTTAACAAATTTCCCGTCCGGACTTTCGATCTTTTTAATCAACAAAGGTTGGATCTGCCGCCCCTCGTTGGCAAAAGCCGAAACAGCAGAGATTAACTGCAGCGGCGTCACCGCAATACTTTGGCCAAAGGTGATCATCGCAATATCCGGCTTATTCCAGCGCTGCCAGTGCCCGACAATTCCGTTCGATTCTCCCCAAAGGCCAAAATTGGTTTTTTCACCAAAACCGAAATCGATGATCTTACGGTAGAACTTTTCGGGGCCGAGCTTGAGACCGACCTGGACCGATCCGGTATTGATCGATTCTTCGAGCATTTTAGAAATACTGATGCTCTTGCCCGACCAATCGATATCATGGGCATTTTCAATGACCTTTCCTCCAACCGTGATCGAATCACGTGCCTGCAACATCGTTTCGGTCGAGATAACCCCCTCTTCCAGAGCCGCAGCAACAGTAAATATTTTAAAAGTGGAGCCAGGCTCATAGGGGTCAACCACCCGCGGATGCCAAAGTTTGCTGGCTGACTGTTGATAAGAATTAGGATCAAAGTCGGGCTTACTGGCCAAAGCCAATATTTCCCCTGTTTCAACATCCATCACAATACAGGTGCCGGACTCTGCTCGATATTTCAACATTTGTGCTTTCAGTTCCCTTTCGGCCACATATTGAATATTTTCGTCGATAGTCAGGGTAACGTTCATTCCATCTTCACCCTGCTCCAACTCGCGCAAAGCGCCGTACAGCTCGACCCCTCGCGGATCCCCCTCGGTGATCAACCGCCCCTCTTTACCGTGTAAATATTCGTCCAAAGAGAGTTCAATACTGGCCAACCCTTGATTGTCCAAGCCAACAAAACCGATCGCCTGTGCGGCCAAATCGTGCTTAGGATAAATCCTTTTTTTCTCTTTTAAGACACTCGTCTCTTTAGGATATTCGGCCGCAGTTTTTTCTGCCTCGGTTAACGACAATTTTCGAGCCAGCCACCCTTTTTTGTAACGATAAACCGAGTAAGTATCAATTGATGTAGCCAAAACATTTCCATGACGGTCAAAGATATCGCCTCTTTGAGCCGCCAACTCAATCAACCTGGTCCGTTGTTCCATTGATTTCTGCTGAAAAAAACTGTGGCGTAAAAGCTGCAGATCGAGCAAGCGCAGGACAATCAGACCAAACAAAAACAAGAAGAGAATAAATAAGATCATAAGTCGTTTTTGTTGGATCATACTTTGGCTGTTTCCGGCTGACACAAAGAGGTTAAGAGTAATTCAAAATTAGCCGCCGATTGCTCCCCTGTTTTCATTTTGAGATCGGTTTCCAGGATATTTTCCAGACAAGCTTTTAATTCCTGAACGGAAAAGCGGCGGGCTTTCTCGCTCAACTTGCGCACATAGAAAGGACTGGTTTTTAAGACTTGAGCGATCACCGTCTGATTGGTCTCGGCCTTGGACATCAACATGATCCGATATTGATTGGCAATTAAGCCGAGCAAAGGAAAATAATCGACCCGGTTACGGCTGAGGGTTTGCCAAACAGTTAACGCCCTGGTTAGATTCTTGGCGGTCAGGGCATCTGTCAGGGCAAAAACATTTATCTCTCCGGGTGAAGCCAGTGCCACCACATCGTCTTCGGTGATCGATAATTTGTCGCCAATATAAGTAATAAGTTTATCGATCTCCGAGCTCAGTTTGGTTAAATTATTGCCACAGATCTCCTGCAACAACCTGGCGGCAGCCGTTTCGATCTCTCGCTTATTTTTTTTTGTTGTCCGCTCGATCCAGGAGATGACCTGATCTTGTTCCCAATCGGCAAAAGATTTAAATTCGGTAACCTCACCAAGCTTATCAACTGTTTTATACAGCCTGGACCGCTTATTCATGGCAGTCACCCAAAAGACAACTGTCGTCCCCGGCGTCATACTTTCTAAGGCAGGACAAAGCTTCTCCCAATCTTTCTCTTTGAGATCGAGATCGTTGACCAGAATTAGATTATTCCCCATGAGCAAGGTTTGTGTTTGCAAAGAGTTTATTAGTTGATTTAGATTGTCTATATTGGAACCGTCGATCTGTTCGTAGTTTAGCGAGGTGTCGGAAATTTTCGATCTTAATTCCGCGATCTTTTGTTTGATTAAGAAACGCTCGTCACCATAAAAAAGATAGATTTGGTTAGCCAAGGATTCCGCTCTCCTTTTCCGCTTTTATCGTAGTCGTCCGGTCATGCCCGGGATAAACAATTGTCTCGTCCGGCAACTCTGCCAGTCGTCGTAGAGATCTTACCATATCTCGCGGATCGCTCCCCGGCAGATCGACCCGACCATGTGTCCCCCAAAACAGAGTATCTCCGGCAAAAAGGTGTCCCGGAGTGTAAAGACAGATCCCATCAGCAGTGTGACCGGGGGTCCTAATTACTTTGAGCGTTATCTCGCCAAATTTGATCAATTCGCCTTCAGCCAAATCATTTAATATCGGAGCCTTAGTCGCCTGCTGTATCGCCTCGATCGCCCCAACATGATCCCAGTGAGCGTGAGTTACTATTATATAGCTGACAAATAAACCGGCTAATTCGGGCAGAATTATTTTCGGATCATCGCCCGGATCAATTACCACAGCGTTCTTGGTTTTCTCGTCTATAACCAGATAGCAGTTTGTCTGGATCGGGCCTACTATAAGCGTTTTTATTTGCATAATATATTTAGCCGACGACCGGGGTCGAACCGGTGACCTATGCTTTACGAAAGCATTGCTCTACCAGCTGAGCTACGTCGGCGTGAGGTTATTATAACATACGAAGAATAAGCCGCCGAGAGGGGTCGAACCTCCGACCTACTGATTACAAATCAGTTGCTCTACCAGCTGAGCTACAGCGGCGTGAAACAAATCTACCAGCGCGACATCAGGGTCCGGGCATTATCGTTGTTGGCCATGGCTTTTTTGGCATCGACATCAACCAGCCATTCAAAAGCCTCAACCACCCCAGCCCCCTGCTCCACAACATACTGGGCCAAAAATTGTTTCCCTTTTTTAGATATCTGCCACCCCTTCTCCTGAACCGGTGTCCCTAAAGATTTTGTCAGGGTCACGACTGAAGCAAGAGCTGTCTCAACTTTGGTCCCCTTTTTGGTGGTAACACGTTTTACAATTTCTAAAGAATCGTCGGCGATCAACGGGGTGACAGAGCTGGCAATTTTAAGAGGAATTTTCCTCTCTACCGGCTGACTAGCCAGAGAAACGGCTGCCCCTCCGTCGATATTTAACAACGCGTGTAGCTCTTTATTGTCGGGTTGCTCACGCAGCGCTTCGCGCCAGCTGTCTCTCGCCTCCTGAGGGAAACCGAGACGGCTATAGGTCTTACCCAACGCCAGCCAGGTATTGGTGGAACTCGGTTTTAACTCAACTACCTTCTGATAAGCGACTACAGCTTCGTTAAAGCGTTCGGCCTGAAATTTCTGTTGTCCGAGTTTAAACAGATCCTGAGCCACAGTTGTCGCCACTACTTTGGCCTCGATATTACGTTCGTCAAGAGCCATCGCCTTAATCACCGCCTGATGAGCCGCCGATAGGTCATTCAGATTGTGATAACTTTTTGCCAGCCAGACATACCCCTCGGCAAATTTATTGTCGATCGCGACCGAATTACCAAACCACTTAGCCGCAGACACATAATCCCGCCGATGATAGGCTTCACGCCCAAGTTGAAAAAACTCATCAACCGGTTCCTTGATAGCAGCGGCAGAAATCCACCCCTCTTTGCCGTCTTCAAAAATCACTCGATACCAGGGAGCCTTATATAAGCCAAAAACTCCTTGCCCAGGTGCAAGGGTAATAATTTTGTCTTCTGAAACAGCCTGAGAGGTAGCCACAACAGTCAACATCCACCCCTGCATCTTTTCTACTTGTCCCTGTGACTGAAGTTGGTCTCCCTGTATCTGGGGAGAGACGTCAGCCACCACAAATTCAACCGTCCGCTGAATTGAGCCCTGTTGGCCGCTAATTGAATATCTGGCAATGTGCAGACCAGGCTCAATGTTGGCGGGAATTTTGTAAGAACCGCTCCACTCCAAGCCATCTTCTGATCCTAACGCAACCACCTCTTTATTAAAATCAAAAGCAGCTGAGACCGACTTTACAGGGACAACTGTCCTCATCCCCAGAGAAACCAGGCGATCAGCTCCGACTGATTTTGGATAAACAAAAGATTCGAGCCAGGCCAAAGATAATTCCTCCCCCGGTTGGGTCGGGCCCGCCTTAATACTCAAATCATCTGGTTTAATCAAAGTCAGATTAGCGGCCAAAACAGGAGAGACCAGCAACATCAGACCGAGCATAATAGACAATTTTTTCATAATCTTCACCCCTTTAATATGGATCGGATACCGCGGACTTAAGTCCGCGGTATCCTTTTCCCATTTAATACGTCAGAATCAAATTATCGATATCAAAATCAACCTTGGACGCCTTATCGCCAGAAATAGCCACCAACTGCATCTTCAACAGACCGCCCGAACCACCCGCCTGTTCGGGATTCCAGATATCATCGCCTACCCCCGGATTGGCATCACGAAAAGCGGTAAAGGGGACCGAGTAACGGCTAAAACCGGAACCAAGGACGGGGAGTTCAACCACCCATTTATCATCATATACCGCTTCATAATTATTTTGCGGATCCTGCTCAATGCTGTAATTGTAATTATCGTCGTCAAAAAACTCAACAATCAACTTGCCTGAATATTTATTGTTGCCACTGACATCGATCTGAAAACGGGAAAACCGCTCTGCGGAGACCTGAAGATCGGCCCCAATCCCGCCGATATACCAGTCATTTGTTTGCCCGGACATGTTGAGAGAATAGACGCCGCAAGATTCCGATATGAGATCGCGGCTATCGGTCTCTTTATTTTCGGCAATCTTGATTTTGAGATCGCCAAACCGCCACCATTTGGTGCCGGAGCTCAACGTCCCTCCCTCAAAATTATCAATTAGATGAAAAGAGAATTGAGACCAGGTCATGGTGGTCGTTAATAGGACCAAACAGATTGTTAGGCCAAGTTTTTTCATTTCCTCTTCTTCTTTGCTTTTACTTTGGCGCTAGTTTTTCGTTTTGGCTTAGCCGGCATTGAATTAGCCTTTAAAGTTATGGTCTCATTTTCAAATTTAAGCCGTTCACATTCTTTAGCCAGAGAGATATTGCTTTTTCTCAGCATCTGCTCCGCAGTTTTAACCTTTGAAAGCTCGTCGCTCAAAGCCCTGATCGCATGTTTTAATTGGTCGTTATGTTCGATGATCTCCAGATTTTGCTCCCTTAAAAAATTGGACTGCTGCTCAAGATCTTCCAGCCGCCCGGATAAATTTTCGTTGTGATTTTGATGTTTGGTTAATGCTTCCTGACAAATAACAACCTCGGACATCATGCGGTGTCGCTTGACGAGCTCGTATCCTTTGGCCGCCGATAAAGCGGCAACCGAGACCCCCAAAAGACTCCCTAAAAAGACAGAAAAATTATTCGCTTGAGGGGCGGGATTCCCCTGCAGAACCTGGTCCAGACTAGGCTTACTTTGAGTGGAAACGACAATTAACACAACCGCGGTCGACACGATCAAAACCAGAAACAATTGGAAAAATAAACTTTGGAACTTAGACATAATTCTCTTAAGCATTCTATTTAGCTCCCTTCCATATATATTGCGAAACGGGAAAAGGGAATGGCGCAGGCCGGGATTGAACCGGCGACACACGGATTTTCAGTCCGTTGCTCTACCAGCTGAGCTACCGCGCCCCCATGACCAGGCTGGGGATCGAACCCAGGACCACCTGCTTAAAAGGCAGATGCTCTACCAACTGAGCTACCTGGTCTTATTATACCCGAAATGAAATAATACTAGAAATCGAGAAGACATTCAAGAGGAAGAATCTTACCCTGAGCCAGTCGAAGGGTTATTTTTTGTCGGCAGAATTTTCTTTATTGTTTTCTGATTTGGCGGATTTTTCTGCACTGTTTTTATCTTCGTAATCGAAAACAAAAACAGCGGCCGCAATAACTGTGGTCCAAACTTCTCGTTGGCCAATGGCACTTTGGGTTGAATGGGTTGTGCGAACAATTTCATTGGACAATTTCCAAAGTTCCTGACGTTCGTCCCAGCTGGAAGTCTCGTCAAAAGGGACACCTAAAGTTGTGGCCAACATTTGCGCGGCAATATCTTCGGCATATTCACCGCACTCTTCGTCGGTCTTGCCGCAAGCAGAATGTTCGCTCAGATAGCCATAAGAACTTGAATCGGCCGGAATAGCCATGCCGATCGAGGAAGAAATCAAGCGATGAGCTTCTTCTGTTTGATTGCGAGCCATGACGATAAAAGTGATGCTTCCCGGTTTAACATGTTTTAAGCCCTGCTCTTTGGAAACAACTTTACAGCCGGGAGGAAAAATTGAAGAGACATGGACATAATTGACAGCCTGAATGCCGGCATCGCGCAAAGCCATCTCAAAACTAGAGAGCTTTTCTTTATGCCGACCGACCCCTTTGGTCAAAAATACTTTATTAGGGACCCAGAGATTCATAAAGATATATTAGCTTAAAACCGCAAAAAAAGCGAGAGTCATTTTTATTTTAGGACAAACAAATCAAATAGAGGCAAAGCCACATTGCCCTTGCGGTAATTGCTCGTCACAAATTCCTGAAGCTCGGGAAACCAGGGATACCCAGCACGTTTAATAATCAATTGGGGAAATTTTGACTGGAGATCTCTTAATAATTCTCCCCTAGCCTGTTTAGCAAATTCACCTGAACCATAAAGCGGATAGTCGTAAGTAAAACGGGATGGGGAGCGGCGCTGGGCATAAAAATAGACTTCGGGCTGAGCCCCCCAGAAAAAGACATAATCATCTTCTTTTGTGTTTTTCTGAATACCGTAAGCCAGATTTCTGGTTATAGGAAAAATTTCGGCCGGATATTTTCGTAAAGAGATAACATCGGCGTTGTGAATAGAGTAATAGGGATATAAATTGCCGGCCATCAGATAACAGAGAAAAACGATAGCAAGCAAAAATGGGATAGTCGGCTGGTGTTTGTGGTGAACTGCAATTGTAAAAGCCGACAGCAAGACCAACACAGGGATAATTTGAATAAAATAGTGGCCGTAAAAATGACCGCCGGCACAAAGACCAAGAAGAGAAGCCAACAACCAGCCGAGCACCAAATAATTCTCCGGTTTTCGGTAATAGCGAACGATAAAATAGACGCCGACTCCTCCCAGCAGCCAGATCAGGCCGTTCTCTGCTTTGGCCATCCGCCAGGGCCAGATAATAACACCGGCCAGGCTCCCGGCCGGGCTGACATAATTTAAGTTGTAGGTAACAACTGCCGACCAGAAATCGGCTAAGATCCCCTGTCCCAGAAAATATGCCACAAAAGCGAGCGGGACTAAAACTGTAGCAAGAGAAAAAACCACAATCTGCCGCCAGCCAATCTGTTTGTTTCCTAGCAGATAAAGCAGAAAGACAAACAAGGCAAAAACATTAAAAACGGCCACAAGCTTTGTCATAAGCGCGGCGCCGGCCAATAGACCGGTAGCAAAGTTCCTCTTTTTCAAAAACGACAAAAACGACGCCAGGAGAAACATCATCATAAAAACTTCAGTATTGGAGCTGGTCCCCTGACTGTACGGACCAACGGAAAAAATCGCGTACAGAAAGGCCGCAATTAGTCCGGCCTCCTCTCCCCACAACCGCCGGCCGATAAAAAACAACAGCAACAGAGAAATGAGACTGGCCAGCGCCCCCAGCAATCTAACGGTCAATAGGTTGTCGGGAAAAATATTAAAAGCCGCAGCATAAAGATAATAAACAACCGGAGGTTTATGATCAAAAACATCCCGATACGGCAGATCTCCGGCATTGATCCGCTGGGCCATGTAGCCATAAACACCCTCGTCCCTCTCCAGCGGCTCAGCCAAAAAAGGCTGACGTAGGACTAATTGGAGAATTATTATCAGGAAAAGAAAGAAGATTGTTTTGTATTTATTCATCTTTGTTTTCTTAATGCCAGCAATTGCTTAAACGACAGCCACGACTGACTTAATAATTTTAACTTCACCTTCCCCGTCCGGCGCGGGAGGTGGCGAACAGATATCTCTTTTACCTTGAAACCGAATTTATGGGCCAAAATTAGGACAGCCAGATTGACGGCAAAGAAATCCCTGGGGATCCGTTCAATAAGTTTCAATAAAACATCTCGTTTAATCAGGCGAAACGGAGAATTAGCGTCGCTAAGCTTAAGGCCAAAGAGCACTCTGATAATCAGTCGCATTAATTGGCTATTTAGCAAACGAGGCAGAGGATCTTGCCGTTTCTGGCGGCAACCGATAATCAGATCAGCCGCGGACATTTGCTCCTTGAGTAAAACAAAATCGGCCGGATCATTTTGATAATCGGAATCGGCCTGCAGAATCCATTCTCCCTGTGCCTGTTGAAAACCGGTCCGCAACGCCTGCGCGTGTCCCTGATTTTGTGGCTGATTAATGACCCGAATCGGCAGATGTTTTGCCATGGCAGTTAATATCGCGGCCGTCCGGTCATTGCTGGCATCGTTAACAAGGATAAATTCACTCTCCGGCCAGTTCGCAATTAAATGATGATAATAATCCAATACGGTCTGCTCAATTATTTCCTCTTCATTATATACAGGCATAACCAGTGAGACAGCTATTTTCTTTTCCATAATATTACCAATCCCCCCAAACAACCAAGCCAGGTCAAAATACTAATCCCCGCCCCCACCTTAACACTTAACGGATCATAAACAAACTCGACCTTGTCCAAGGGCCCGCTCACAGGGACAGCCCGGAAACCGTAGTCAGCTTCGTAGATCTTTGTCTCCACCCCATTAACATAGGCTTTCCAGCCCGGATAATAACTGTCAGCAGCAAACCAGAAAGGGCCGGTAACTTTTTCCGTCAACACGACTTCACGACGGGGATCAAAGTCGGAGCTGCTAACGTAATCTAATACTGCCTCTTTACTCGTCAGGACCTTTGCGTTTGGCACATAAAATTCACGCGGCAAGACCTCCAGGTTCTCATACAAAGCAATCTGCCCATCGCGCAAAGACTCTTTTACATTGCGCATAAGCTTGAAACCCCGAGGTGCAGGAGTAACTGGTCCGTCAGTTGTAACATATTTAATATTAAAGAGATTTAGCAACTGATTCTCGCGGGGATTCCTACTTTCGCCAATTTTTTTTGAAAGCGGGATAAAATTCGCCAGATGCATCGAACCGTAGCCGTGGGCATTTTCAATTTTGGCCAACATCGTCTGATTGGCAAATAACCGCTCCCTGATAGAGGGGAGCGCCTGAGCATAATCCCTGACTTCGTCTTCGCTCCAGGAAGAAGAGCGCTTGTCTATTGCCGGAGATGGGAGGACCCGAAAATTAGTTTTATCCCGACTGACAAGATCAATATTTTGTGTAGAAAAATGAATCTGCTTTGCCGGAGCAGAAAAAGCCAGATCATAGTTGGCGGTATAAAGATCAAGAATCAAGGTTAAGAGCAAAACAACAATAAAAAGAGACCTGCCGATCTCCCCCTTTGAATATTTTGAAAAAAGAATAGTTAAGCCCCCCAAAAACAACAGAGAAAAGGCGAGGGAAATCACATTATGAAAAAGAGCTATCTCTTTTACCGCCGCCAAGCGTTGCCAGATAAAGAAGATAAAAAAGAATTCGGCCAGGATAAACGTAATTAGAAAAAAAACATCGATTAATTCTTTGGCTTTTTTGTCGCTTTGAGAAACTGCTCGAACAAATCCGTCAAAACCGTAGCCGGCAAGGACTGTAATGGCCAGAACGGCAGGAAAGATATACTTTACCGGATAACGCAAATAGATCAACCCGGGCATCAATTTTGTTAAGATAGGATAAAGGGGAAAATAGACACCTAAACTGACCAGACAAGAAATTATCAGAGCCGCCAGCCAAAACCAGGAACTCTTATCTTCTCTTCTAAAAAACGCAAAAGGGAATAGCATCAGAGGGAGGATCCCCATATATAATGTACGGAGCCACTGGGTCGTCCCGAGAGACTCTCCCGGCTTGAACGCCAGGTACGGCAGGAAGAATTTCAATAATTCATATGGCTTGATCGACCACTGGCCGGCATTATCGACAGTGTATTTCCCTATCCTCGAACACTGACCGGCGAATTCGATAAAGGGGACGATCTGAACCGCCAGGAGCAAAATAAAGAGGCCAAAAGGAGCGATAGCTAAGACAAAATTGCGCAATAGAGAACTGTGCCCCACAGCCTCTTGATAGTTGAAATATATGGCATAAGAGAGAAAGAGGATTCCTGTCCAATATACCACCGTCGGTTCTCCCCCCAGATAGATCAGACCGATACAAACAGCGCTAAGAAAGACGGCTGAATATCTGCTTAAAGAGGTTGTCTGGGTATTCCAGACGACTAACATCCTACGAAAAACAATAAAAGCTAACGGGAGCCAGGCCGCCGCCGATAAGGTGGTCAGCATGCAATCGACAGAGAGTAGATACCCCGAATAGGTAAATATTAACGACATTATTAGACCGGCCCCAACCGACAACTTCAATTCTCTCCCCAGTAAATAGGCCCCGATCCCGGCGATTAGATAATGGGCTAGAACAAAACCATTAAATCCCCAATCGAACGGAAGCAAGACGTAAAAAAGGCTCAAAGGATGAAAGACAGCCGCCTGAGGATTTGCTAAAAAAGGGACCCCGGCATCA
>JBDRIF010000035.1:0-2216 GCA_043816125.1 bacterium | reverse complement strand
GAGAAACACAATTCCGCATTCCGCGTTCCGAGCTCAGGTTTCTTCTTACTAATTTCGGCTTTCACCCCAATCTTCGCCAACGCCACCACAACAGCCTCGGATATCTTCATATATGCAGGGATAAGTCCTTTTGGCAGCAGCGGATTATCTATAGCAGTTACCAAAGAATAAGTTACTTCGGCTTCGTTATGAAAAACGGTCCCGCCGCCGGTCGGTCTTTTGACACACTCCCAGCCCGGCTGGCTAATGAGCGACTGGGAATAGCCGACCGAGATACACCGTGGACTCCAAGAGTAAATGCGCAAAGTAGAAAGAGTGTTCCCTTGTTCAAAATCATTGAATATTTTGAGGTCTTGGGCCATATTATGCTGGCCAGATTGTGCCGGATCAGTAATTAACTGCCAGGAGTCCATTTTAACTTCAAATCTCTCGCCGCCCTAGCCTCATCAATCCTCTTTACAGGAGTATTTTGCGGAGCTGATTTAACTAATTCAGGATTTGTCTCACATTCTTTCGCAATCGCAATCATCGCATCACAAAAAGAATCCAGGGTTTCTTTTGATTCGGTCTCGGTCGGCTCGATCATCAAGGCCTCTTCGACAATTAAGGGGAAATAAATTGTCGGCGGGTGAAAACCGTAATCGAGCAGACGTTTGGCAATATCCAGAGCTTTCACCTCGTACTTTTCTTTCTGCCATTTGGCCGAGATCACAAACTCATGCTGACATGTTCTGTCATAAGGGAGGTAATAATAGTCTTTTAGCCTCGCCATCATATAATTGGCATTTAAAACAGCATTCTCGGCAACTTCTTTAAGCCCTTTTGCCCCCAAAGACCTGATATATGAATAAGCCTTAACAATCACATTAACATTTCCATAGAAAGAATGGACTTTGGTCTTCTCTAAGTAAGGTTTTAGCTTATCGTTAACCCCGACCGGACCTGCCCCCGGCCCGCCACCACCATGTGGTGTGGCAAAGGTTTTATGTAAATTGAAATGGGCCACATCAAAGCCAAGATCAGCCGGTCGGCAAATTCCAAGTATCGCATTGGCATTCGCTCCATCGTAATAAAGCAGACCACCAGCTTTGTGAATTATTTCCGCAACTTTAAGAATATGTTCGTCAAATAAACCCAAAGTATTGGGATTTGTAATCATCAAACCGGCGGTGTCATCACCAACAACCTTCGCCAGCTCATCAATATCAATATTGCCATGCGCATCAGACTTAACCACTCTAGTCTTGTAACCCACCATTGTTACTGAGGCAGGATTAGTACCATGAGATGAATCCGGTACAATAATGATATTCCTTGTTGTTAATTGTTTATTGTTAATTGTTAATTGGTCCTCATGATAGGCCTTGATCATCATCAACGCGGTCAATTCTCCATGTGCTCCGGCTGCCGGCTGCAAGGTAAACGCGGAAAAGCCGAACAAAGAACAAAGATACTTTTCAAAGTTATCTAACAGCTCCAGCATCCCTTTGACTTCTTCTTTTGGCTGATAGGGATGAATATTTGTTAAACCAGGCAATTTGGCAATTTCTTCATTAACTTTGGGGTTGTACTTCATCGTGCACGAACCGAGAGGATAAAATTCGGAATCGACCCCGACATTTTTCTGAGAAAGCATAGTAAAGTGACGAACAATATCGATTTCGGCAACTTCAGGCAGATCAAGACCTTCACGAAGTAATTCATTAGGGATTAAATTATCTTGTATCGGAACATCGATTTCAGGCAACGAAAAAGCTCTTCTGCCTGCAGAAGACTCTTCAAAAATCAGTTGCTTTTTGGCCATTGGTTATTTAGATAATGGCAAGTTGTGTCGCAGGATCAAAGAAATGCAATTTGCCCAGGTTCATAATAACATCATAGTTGCCACTATCTCGATCACACGTACCACTTACTCTGGCAACCATATTTGTTTTGCCAACATGCACATAAAGATAAGTCTCTGCCCCGATGATTTCTCTAAAATCAATCGTCGTGGTCAGACGTAATTTATTCGGCACCCAATCAGCAGAGATCGGATCCCAGATATCTTCCGGTCTAATACCAAAAGTAATCTCTTTGCCGACATAAGCTTCCAACAAATGGGTCAGATCTTTCGGCACTTCAAACTTAAAGCCTTCGCACTCAAAAACATAAGCATCTCCTGATTTTGTCATGTTCCCCAGGATAAAATTCATCGGCGGGCTGCCGATAAAACC
>JBDRIF010000034.1:0-4899 GCA_043816125.1 bacterium | reverse complement strand
CACAGAAAAAAATGCCTCCGTTTCAAAATCGAGCCCGACATAGCCGGCTTTTTTCCATTTCTTTAGATTGGCGGTTGTCTCCTCATGGATAGAGCTGACAGATTTGATCTTTCCTGCGTTTTCGACAGTTACCACATCGCCAATCTCCAATTCCTCAGATAACCCGCCAATCGCTCCGAGGAAAACAATCCGTTTACATTTTGTCCCTTTCAATAACACCACCAGATCGGAAACGGCAGCTTGCGTCATTGGAGTTTTAATGAAAGTCAGATCACGATAGTTGGCAATCAAATAACTTAGAATCGATTTTTCGTGTTTACCTGCCTGGCCATAAACTTTTTCAAACTGAGTCGGATAGATAATGGGAGAAATAACAACTAATGACCGGATCGACTTCGGCTCCAGACCAAAGAAAGCTTTCCTCATCCCAGATTTATTCATAATTGTTTACCCTTTCTTACCCGCCCTTCTCCATCTAAGATGGAGAAGGGTTTGCATATTTTTCTTTTTCCCTCTAACCCTGCCCCCTCTCCATTGAAAATGGAGAGGGGGCCAATTGAGATCAACCATTCAATTGTTCAACCCCCGGGGGTGAGGGTTTTCCATTTCCCCATCACAAAATAAACAGTATTTTGCGTCACCAAGATAAGTTGAGCGATTAGAATGGACCACCAGACCCCCGACAGGCCCAAACTGGTATATCGCGAAAGATAGATCGCCAGTGGTATCTGGACAACCCAGAGGGCCACAAAAGTAAAGATCGCCGGTGGCAAGGTATCGCCGGCTCCGGAAACCGCCCGGCCCAAAATTAAACCGACCGAAACAAAGATCATACCAAAAGAAATAATTCTTAAGAATTGGCTCCCAATTTCGACAACTTGAGCATTATTATTAAATACCAACATTAAATTCGGCGCCCAATAATAAAACAGAGCCGCGATCCCGACCATAAAAATAGAATAAAAACCGACAGTAGTCCAGGCAGCCTTAACCGCCCGCTCCGGTTTTTTGGCTCCTAAATTCTGTCCGACCATTGTCCCCGCCGCCGCACCAAAAGCAAACCCCGGCATCATAGCCAGCATCATCAATCTCATACCGACCCCATAAGCGGCAATCGCCGCCGTGCCAAAACTCGCCACCACAGTAATCAACACTATCCCCATAAACCCGCGCAAGATCATTTGGGCAGAAGCAGGGATCCCAACTTTTAGAATCCTCCACATCACCTTTAAATCAATTCTCAGATCGGGTAATTTTAAGTGGAGTCTTGATCTCCCCCGCAGCATCACCTCAATCGCAATTATCGAACCGACAGCTTCAGAAAGAACAGTTGCCACAGCCGCCCCGCTGACCCCCATTTGCGGAAACGGCCCCCAGCCAAAAATCAAGAACGGATCCAAAATCGCATTAAGGACAACAGAAAAACCCATTATTAACATTGGAGTGGCAGCATCGCCCGCCCCCTGAAGAATCGCCGAAACAAAATACATGGCAAACATCAGAAAAATACCGCCAAAAAGAATCTGCATATAGCCGACCCCGAGTGTCAATATTTCGGGGCCAGCACCCAAGCCCTTCAGCATGGCGGGAGAAAAGAAATAACCGATCAAACCAAAAACCAGCGCGAAAGATAACCCCATAATAATGGATTGAACCGCGATATTATTTGTTTCGGAGAAGTTTTTGGCACCAAAAGAGCGGGCAATTAGAGCGGTTGTTCCGATACCAATCCCAATCATCACAAAGAGAGTAACCATTAATATCTGGCCACTCATCGAGACAGCCGCCAAAGCCTCTGCGCCTAGGCGACCGACCCAGATCATATCAATCAAATTGTACGCAGCTTGAAGAAGATGACTGACAATCATCGGAATAGCTAAGATCCATATCCCCTTAGAGATAGCGATCGTAGTAAAATCCCGCTCTTTTTGAAATTTTGAAAATAACTTCTTAATCATCGATTTGACCTCTATGTTATAATATCATACAACATGCATATTTTTCTAATCGCTGTTTTTGCAGTTATCTTGAGCAATTCATCCCTCGCCTTCCCCGTTGAAAATCAACAAAAACTCTGGGACGTCCCAACCAGTGAAGTCAGCTATGAAGTCATTGATTCATATGTGCAAGGATCTATCCAGGTTCAGGAAATTAATTACTACAGTCGCAATTATTTGGGTCAACCGTCCAAAATCTTCGGTTATTACTGTTATCCGACAAAGTCAGAAGGGAAATTACCGGCAATATTGATCTCTCATGGTGGTGGAGGGACAGCTGTCCTGGCCAACACCATCGTCTGGGCCCGTCGGGGCTACGCAGTTTTGGCAATTGATCTGCCAGGTAAGGGAGAACAGCGAGCCGGGTCACGTTCAACCGGTCCCAACATGGATGTCCCCACTCTTTTAACGGTTGAACCATTAGAAAATAATTATTTAATTCACGCTGTCGCCGCCACTCGCAACGGCATCACTTTTTTGACGATGCAAAAAGAGGTCGATGTTGAGCGGATCGGGATGGTCGGCTTATCCTGGGGCGGTGTTCTGACATTATTGACCAATGGACAGGATACCCGGCTAAAAACTGCGGTCAATGTTTTCGGCGCCGGCTTTATTCCCGAACTTTCCACCTGGCAGGAGCGGTTTGATGACATGTCGAGCGAAGAGCTGGCCCTCTGGAACAAAAACATCGATCCGAAGAATTTCCTGGCTTCCCAACACGCTCCAATCCTCTTTATCACCGGGACCAACGACCATTGCTACTATTTGCCAATCTTCCAAAAGACCTATGACCAGATTACTGTAGACAAACAACTTTACCTGGTCCCCAATCTCCAGCACAAATTTCTGCCGGACACCCAGAACGTTGTTTTTCGCTGGTTGGACGACAAATTAAAATACAATGCCAACTTCCCCAACATATTTTTTCTCTCCCTGTTTAAAAAAGGAGAGGAAAAGCTTGTTGTCTCGGTCAAAGCGACCGCCGAAAAAGAGCTCGAAGACGCAACATTATATTATACGATCGGCAGTCCGAGCCGCTGGACCAAGCGGGTCTGGCAGGCCAAAGTTTCTTATTATGAAGACGGGGCTTTTTATTTTGGTTTACCAACTGGGATGATCGAACCGGAGATGTTGTTTTTTGTGAATGTTGAAGATATAAGTGGCAGGATCAGTTCGACCCCTATCCGCTCCATTCTTAAAGTTCATACGATTAAAGATCAGGAGACCTATGCGGTTTCTGAACCAATTAAGCAGATCAACGTTCACGAGCCGCCGCTAAAACTATTGGGAGCAAAAGAACCGGAGGTGCCGGAATTCTTAAAGATATTCTTTTCGAAGACTCTAAACCAGTATCACGCGGTTGAGGCTAACGCAGACTAATTCTCATTACTTTCAATTTATACGCAAGTTTTTCTCATTCTGATCCGATAATAACTTTACAGAGCCACTTAAGTAAGGAGGAAAAAAGATGAACGTTATTGAAGGTGCAGTTTCGCAAGTGCCCCGCGGTAATTATCATGTCAGTGATCTAGGAGCCAGTTCTTGCCAAGCAGCCGCTCCTTCGCCAGAAACAACGATAAAGGCACCAATAAAAAAAGGCGACACCTATTGGTCAATCGCGCAACAAGTAATCGCAGCACAGGATGCCACAGCTAAACTCCATGGTCGGATTCCTACTGCAGAAACATCAAAACCATTAAACACCAGAATTGCGAACTTAGCAAATAAAATTAAGAGAGCCAACCCAGGAGTTAATCCAAGAAACTTACAAATCGGACAAGAAATTAATGTTCCGATCCCAGCAGCACAATATGTCTGCGCAGATGCTCAACCAGTTTACTAATTAAGTTTGGGCTAATATTGCCTTGGCTGCAACCTTCCCATCACCCATGGCAGAAATAACTGTGGCCGCGCCGCGGACGATATCACCGCCGGCATAGACTCCGGGAATAGAGGATAAGCCTTCGGGAGTAACAATAACTCCTCCCCATTTTTCTGTTTTAAGGTTTGGGGTTCGATGCGGGATTAACGGGTTAGGTGAATTCCCGATCGCCACAACAAGTGTATCTACCGGGATCTTGAAATTTGAACCTTCCACAGGAACCGGTCTTCGTCTACCAGAATCATCAGGTTCGCCCAGTTTCATCTGTAAACATTCGGCCTCTTTAACCCACCCTTTTTCATCGGCATGATAAGCGACCGGCAAAGTTAAGTTCTTGAAGATTACACCCTCTTCATGCGCCCTCTCCACTTCTTCGATCCTAGCCGGCATCTCTTTCTCGGTCCTTCTATATATAATGTAAACTTCCTTTGCCCCTAAACGGAGAGAGACACGCGCCGCATCCATCGCCACATTCCCGCCACCAACGACCGCCACACGCTGACCAATCTTGATCGGAGTCAGCTGATTAGGAAACTGCCAGGCTTTCATCATGTTGATGCGAAAGAGATATTCGTTAGCTGAGTAAACGCCATCCAGGTTCTCACCCGGTATCTTCATGAACTTGGGCAAACCAGCACCGGAACCGATAAAAACTGCCTTATACTCTTTAAGCAATTCTTCGATCGTGTAGACATTCCCGATCAACATATCAGTTTTCACTTCAACACCCAACGACTTGATATATTCGACTTCGAGATTAACAATTTCCTTCGGCAAACGAAATTCCGGAATCCCGTAAGTCAAAACACCGCCAGTCACATGAAGAGACTCAAATATCGTCACCTGATACCCTGCTCTAGCCAAGTCTCCCGCACAGGTTAAACCTGCTGGACCCGAACCGACAACAGCTACCTTAATCGATTGACGATGGACGATGGACGATGGATGCGGTTTTCGTCTCTCGTCTCTCGTCCCTCGTCCCTCGTTCTCCCGTTCCCAATCCGCCACAAACCTCTCCAA